>JBEQBL010000015.1:0-16912 GCA_041639835.1 Salinarchaeum sp. | reverse complement strand
TCAGGGCAGTCGCCTGGACCACCTGTTCACATCATAGAGAGACAGTGAGTCCCAGCATGGGCATGAGGACAAACTCGACACGGCGCCGGAGCACAAAGAGAAGAAACATACCGGGGGCGGACAGCCAAAGGAGATCTGCGGACCCGGAGAATCAGTCATCACCGGCGATAAGAATGCCAATACACACAACGATATCCCCACCACAGTTATGTGTACACACGTTCGGTTAGATGCATTGGTGTACAAGCCCCGATGCACACGAGTGCACTCCCCAGTACACACAACAGCAGTGGTCAGCAAGTGCTGAAATGAGATGAACGAAACGAGCTGCATTCTGGTCAGGCTCGGCGCTCGATGGGGCGATACGTGCGCCGATCGTTAATTATAAATCATACTGCCCAAACTTGCCGGGCATGCCAGCATCAGAATGGCATGAGAATGGGACGATGCAAGGCAAGGTACAGTCAGTACAGTGGAGGTGTATCAAATGGTCTCGTCAGTAGAGATTCTGATTGCGGCTGTCCCCCTTCTGCTCGCGGGGGTTCTATTGGTCGGGTTCCTGTGGCCGGCCACGCGGGCAATGCCAGTTGCATGGGTGTCATCGCTTATCATTGGCTTTGCAATCTGGCAGATGCCGCCGGAGTGGTTGGCAGCTGCCTCAATCAAGGGAGTAATGACGGCGATCGAGATCTTGTGGATTGTTTTTGGAGCACTAGTCCTGTTGTATACCCTGATGCAAGCCGGGGCATTTGATCGGATTAACCGTGGGTTTGCGGCGGTCAGCGATGATCGGCGTGTCCAAATCGTGCTGCTTGGCTTTTTCATGGCGACGTTTATTGAGGGAGCAGCCGGCTTTGGTACCCCCCCGGCGGTCGTGGCGCCACTGTTGCTTGGGCTTGGGTTCCCCGCATTGGCGGCCGTGATCGCGGCTCTTATTGGGCATATTATTGCGGTTACATACGGCGCTGTTGGAACACCAATTATCGTTGGGATTGAAGCTGGTCTTGATGCTGGCGGTATTCCGGCAGCCATTGAGGGACAAGGGATGACGCTAAGTGGATATGCAGTTGAAGTTGCCGCCTGGGCAGCCACCTATCACGCGCTTGTTGGCTTTGCCATGCCACTGTTTGCCGTTGGAATGGTTGTGTATTTCTTCGGCGAGGAACGGTCGATCCAGCCGGCATTGGAGGTTGCGCCACTGTGTTTGGCATCCGGCGTTGCATTTGCGGTTCCATACTGGCTGTCAGCGTGGTTCCTGACTGCGGAGTTTCCCTCGCTTATCGGGTCGATGGTCGGTGGGGCAATCATTGTAAGCGCCCTGCGTGCTGGCTATCTGACGCCCGATACAACGTGGGAATTCCCACCGCGTGAGCAGTGGCCGGATTACTGGGTTGGTACAATCGAGCCTGGGCAGTCAAACGGGAACGGAAGTGCTGAGTCCCGTGGGGGTGTAAGTCCAGAGTCTGATCCCACCATTGACGCCCCCGATATGTCCCTGCTGAAAGCATGGGCACCGTACATTATTCTGGTGGCACTGCTGGTGATCACCCGCGTCGTGAATCCGATTGCGGAGCTAACGACACTTGGCATCTTTGTGACAGAGTGGTCCGATATTCTCGGCACATCATTGACTGAAAGTGTTCGATGGGTGCTGGCACCCGGGTTCTGGCTGATCCTGAGTGCCCTGATTGCCATCCCGCTATACAACATGTCCGGGGATCTGGTGAAGGCAGCATGGACGGATGCAGTGAAGAAAATTGCAGCGCCATTTATTGCGCTGGTGTTTGTGATTGCGATGGTGCAGGTCATGCTCCAGTCCGGTGAGCATGCCGCCGCACCGGCAGCAGGCAGTATGATTGTCGTTCTAGCAGATGCAACGGCCGGGATTATCGGACAGGCATATCCAGCAGTCGCTGCACTAATTGGCGCATTAGGAGCGGCAATGGCCGGGTCGAATACCGTTTCAAACCTGACGTTCAGTGCCTTCCAGTTCGAAGCAGCGCAAACTCTGGAGTTGCCGACACAGATTATTGTCGGCGCACAGGCTGTTGGTGGGGCTATCGGCAATCTCATCGCGATCCACAATGTCGTTGCCGCACTGGCAACCGTTGGACTGATTGGACAGGAGGGCCGTGTAATGCGTCTTAATCTGATTCCGCTGATCTACTATGCAGTGATGGTTGGCATCATCGCGTTGATCTTCAGCTACGTGCTGTTCCCGACACTCTTCTAAACGCCGGATCGGCCTCCAAGCCGACTCGTTTTTATTGGTGACCGATCACGAACTCGACATGCAACGCTGGCTGTTGAAATCAAAATTGCATCGGGGGCGGGTGACTGGCACGGATGTCAGCTATGAAGGGAGTATTACGATTGATGAACAACTCCTCTCAGCGGCAGAAATCGCCGTCGGCGAACGAGTACAGATTGTTAACATCACGAACGGAGAACGGTTTGAAACCTATACCATCGCCGGAGAGCCAGGAGAGATATGTATCAATGGGGCGGCAGCCCGACTGGCGGAGGTCGGTGACCGTGTTATCGTCCTTTCGTATGGGCTCTATGAGCAAACAGAGCAGGCAGATCCAACGGTCCTGACACTTGATGGAGACAATCAGATTCAGGACGAATCGTAACCGGTGAGATCGGAGATAGACAGTCAGCGGGCCCGGCTTACACGTACAGGAACCAGTCGTCGTACTCGTCGGTCTCGCGGTTGACAACCTCGAAGAACCGCTGTTGGATCTCGTTGGTGATTGGACCGCGACCGCCATCGCCGATGGTGACATTATCGACGGTATTAATCGGCGTTACTTCCGCCGCCGTTCCCGAGAAGAACAGTTCATCGGCAGTATACAGTTCACCGCGAGAAATTGATGCATCCTCATGGACGGTATACCCGAGATCGCGGGCAATTTGAATAATCGAATCGCGGGTGATGCCGTTGAGAATGCTCTGTGACAACGCCGGGGTGAACAGTTCGCCATCACGGACAAGGAAGATATTCTCACCGGGGCCTTCAGCAACCTGCCCTTCCTTGTTAAGCACAATGGCCTCGGTAGCACCGGTCCGCTGGGCCTCCTCGCTTGCGAGCATGCTATTGATGTATGGCCCGGTGGCTTTGATGTTCGTTGGAATCTGACTGGAGGCGTGTTTACGCCAGGAGGAGACCTTGACCGGCACACCATTAGTAATTGCATCCTCACCAAGGTAGGCGCCCCATGGCCAACAGGCAATCATCGTTCGGGTCGGACAGTCAGCCGGACTAACACCAAGACTATCGTATCCATAGAACACAAGCGGGCGGATATAGCAGGACTGAAGATCCTGTTCGCGGATCAACTCAAGGGTCGCTTCGGTGAGTTCCGCAGGATCATGCGCAATCTCGTGGTCAAGTGGTCGAGCAGACTCATAGAGCCGATCAAGATGTGCATCCCAGCGGAAAATGGCTGGGCCTTGCTCGGTATCGTAGCATCGCGCGCCTTCAAAAACACCCGTTCCATAATGAAGGCTGTGCGTGAGCACATGCACCTGTGCATCCTCCCAGTCGACAAATTCACCGTCCATCCAGATGGTATCGGTTCCCTCAAACATAGCAGGGCGATCAGACATGATTACCACCTCATCCTCCGGGAGCCAACAGCCACTCGGCTGACAACACAATCACGATTGGTGATTACGTACATACATCAACTCATGATCCGGACCCTAATGAGTGTAGGCGATCCACCGATATTTTTCAACAGAAAACTGAAAGGTCAAAAGCAGCCCACACCTCGAGACAACCGCTGAACGAGGCCGTTACTGTAAGGCAGTAATAATCGACTGCCCGTCAAGAAAGGGAATGTCATGGTCGGTGGCATATTGACGGACGGCGCTTTTCGAACGGGCTCCATCGCCATCAGCAAGCATTTCACAGACAACCACCGCCGGTGACAGATCGGCCTCCATGGCAAGTGCAACACCAAGTTCAGTATGCCCACGACGGTCAGCAAGCAGTCCCGGTGCCGCTCGAAGCAGGGTGACGTGGCCAGGCGAACGAAATTGATCGGCAAAGGTATTCACATCAGCCGTCCCGGCGACCGCAGCCTCCGCAAAACGACCTAATTCGCGGATAGTGTGGGCCCGATCCGTGTCGGTAATCCCAGTAAAGGTATCGCGATGATTGACCGACAGCGAAAAGGAAGGACGGTCACCGTATGCAAGGGTTGTATCGTCAATCGCCGGGTGATCGATCGCAGTCGCAGCATATGGCAACTCGGCGGTCGTGGCAACAGCATCGGAGAGGGCGACACAAATGAGTCCACCAGCATCGTTACGAAGGCGCGCAACAGCCGCTGGGTCAACGGCATCGGCATGGTAGATCAAGTCTGTCTCCGACTCCCGGTCCTCAAAGTCATGAATACAGACCGGATCACCGGCGCGTAACGCGGCAATGGCTTCCTCAATAGAGGCATCCGAGGGGGTTGAAACGTCCGTTGACACAGTTATGATTCCGCGACGATCACTCGGATCCGGTCGTCATCGGAGACACCGAGTGTTTCCCGGAGTTTATCGGGAGCAATCAGTTCGATACTATCTGCCTCGTGGTGGGTCCGTTCAGGTTCGATAACATGGGCCCGGTCGTATCGGTTCTCACCAGCAACGATACTCGCCGGGTAACAGGACGCAGGGCCAAAGGTCCGATCCTCTGTCTCAAAGCCGTCAATGTGAATTGGCGAAAGACTGGCAAGCCCTCCACGTCGTTGCTCACTTGCTTCGGTGAGCCCGACATTAAGCGTCCCAAGGAAGGGTGTATACCCAAGACGCTGCTCAAACTGGTCCATATACCCCGGCTGGCTCACGTAGTGTCGCCCCTCGCCCATGCCACTTTCAACAGTGCCGGTCAGTTCGACGGTCGAGACGCCCTCGAATAGCTGGCGATACTCGACGTACTCAGCATGGAGCGTCCGGCGGCCGTCCTCGGTAATTGATATCCACTGGCCGTCGGCAACAGTGTCCCGCTTGATCAATCCAGCAGTCTCAAGCTCCTGTAGCCGTCGGGACGCAGTCTGCGTTGACACCTCAAGGGTGTCCCCAAGGGCATTACAAGAGGTTTTGTGGGTGCCGTTTGTACCGCCATCAAGCGCTAGCTGCTTGAGAACGGCAAGTTCGGCGGCATCAATGGCCCCACGCGCTGTCCCACGCATACCTACTAGTGGCAGACGCGGTGGCATAAGCATACCGAAACTGGTATGCTTCACAGAATCGAGATAGTTATGCCGGTTTAGAACGCTCCCGGACCAGCTCGCGAAGCTCATCCGGGTCGCTCAGTTCAGTGGCCTCCTCATACTCAATAATTGCTGTGCCACCAACGGATGTTCGTCGGGCAGAGGTCACGAAATACGCCGCAAGTGTTTCAGCAACCCGACCGACAGATCCCATAAGCCGGGCGCGTTTTTCGGCGGTATCATCAAGCTCCGAATGGCCAGCCAGCATGACCTCCCGGTGGTCGTCCTTGCCGACAGCCTCAAACGGTGCGCGAACGGTTGGGTGGGCTTCATACCCAACACGAGAAAGCACGGAAACCGCTCTGGTATCAGCTACCTCCGGCTCTGGGTCCTCATCATCATTCGTCGGGCCCGGTCGTTCCTCCTCAAGAACATGAACCGGCGAGGTAAGCGAGGACTCAAACAGCTCCTCAAGTTGCATTGCAACCTCAATTGAGGCATCCATCCCGCTTTCGTACTTTGAGACCGTTCGTCGAGAGACACCAAGTTCATTTGCCAGTCGGCCGAGTGACCACCCACGCTCACGGCGCTTATCCGCCAACACATCACTGTCGATGCTGACGTACAAGCCCCCAGGGGCAGCGTAGATCAGCGGTGGGATCTCTTCAACAAACAGGTCCATTGCGGTATCCGGACTCAAGACCGGGACGCCGTGTCTGAAATACACGACCTCCGGTCGGAGCTGCTCATCCCGCGTCCGAAGGCCAATCACAAGCGGCGTCGCGTCAAGATATGTGCCAATCCGGCGCATTTCAGCCCCACTCTCAGCAGTGAAGGCGTCAACATTACGGAGGATCTTCAGTAACACCAGATCCTCTCCCCGGCGGGCTGCCAGGTCAAAACTTCGCGGCCGGATAGCACACCGGTCGCTAACAACGAACCCGGCATCTTTGAGCATCGCAATAATATTGCCCACCAGTGCGGACCGGGACATGTATCTATATATTCGTACGCTACGCCTCCAATATATGCATTGGGGGAACAGCAGGCATGCCCGGGAAGAAACAGCAACGGGAGTTGTGGACGCATCAGGGCGATCAATCACAAACACCGATGCCAACCGGATGAACACACAATGTCGCTGAGAGACACCGATCGCCCAACGGACATATTTTATCCATGGCCAATATAGGATTAACAACACACGCAACCGACGGTCCATAAACGGTGGGCCGTCAGGTTACTTGAGGTGTCTACAGAGCCATGCAATCTAATATTCGTTCACAACTGCCGGATGTCGAGGAGGTAGAGGCGGTTGATGACCTCTCGGCTGCTGAATTAAAAACGCGCTTGGATGACGGACAGTCTATAACGGTTCTTGACACACGACAGCCGGATGCAGTTGAAGAGTGGCCACTGTCATATCCCAATGCGACGGTTGTTAACGTTCCTTTCACTGAGTTTATTGAAGACGGCCAGCCGGTTGATGAGATCCCGGCGGAGGTGCCGACAGGCCCGTTAGTTGTCTCCTGTGGAAAGGGAATCTCAAGTCGTTTTGTGGCCAAGGTACTGACGGCTGCCGGCCGTGATGTTGAGGCGTTGATTGACGGGATGGAAGGCTGGGCACAGTTATACACCGAAACCCCGGTTGACGTTGAGGCAAGCGCTGATACGATACTTCAGTATCATCGCCCTTCAAGTGGCTGTTTGGCATATTTGATCGTTGACAACGGCGAGGCAGCTGTCATCGATCCGTTACGAGCGTTTGCACAACAGTACCGGGATACAGCAGCAACCCATGGAGCAACCCTTACTTACGCGATTGACACGCATGTCCATGCCGATCACATAAGCGGGATTCACGCGCTTGGGAATCACGATGAGATTGAAGCCGTCATGCCAGCCCGGGCAGACACACGAGGGCTACAGGCTGATGTGCGACGGCTTGCGGAGGGCGACCGGTTGACCATTGGAGACGTGACCATTGAGGCGGTGGCACTGCCAGGACATACAACCGAGATGACAGGCTACCGCGTTGGCGAGTTGCTGATAACCGGTGATTCGCTGTTTATTGACGGCATTGCACGTCCAGACTTGGAGGACCCCGATCAGGCCCATGCGGCAGCTGATACGCTGTATGAGACCTTCCAGTGGTTTGCCCAACAACCACCGTCGACTGTGATTGGACCAGGGCATATCACACAGCAAACGGCTGTTGATCGTTCGCCGCCGTATGTCGACCAACTTGAGACACTCCACGGACGGATTCAAGCTTTTGAACTGGATCGCACACAGTTCATTGAGTCATTACTTGCTGATATGCCCCCGCGACCGAGTAACTTTCAAGAGATTATCGCGGTGAATCTTGGACAGACAGTGGTGGATGGAGAGGAGGCATTTGAACTGGAACTTGGACCGAACAACTGTGCAGCCGGGGCGGATTAACGACCGTGGTCGCAAGCCAAGCAGGAAAAAGCAGCCCGATTGTCACTCCAGTCACCCACGACAGAGCGCATCATGCCATCACTGATTGCCATTGATGATACCGATTCCCGGCAGCGGGGGATGTGTACAACATACGTTGGCACGCAGATTCGTGATCGGTTACGCGAAGCCGGGAGTGTGGTACATCGATTGCTACTGATCCGGTGTCACCCGGCCATTGAGCACAAAACGCGGGGGAATGCGGCGGTCTGTCTGCACACAACAGCTGATCCAGCACTTGCACGGCAGATTGCAAAGACAACGGTTGATGACCTCGCCGAACAGGAAGATCCAAACACCAACCCGGGGCTGGTCATTGCCCCTCATGGTCCGGAGACAATCCCGGAGTCAGTCGGACAACTCGGACGGGCAGCGATGCACCGCCGGGTTGAGCGTGCTCGCGTCGATAAGATACTCAGCGAACAGGCATATCAGTCTGTCACCTGGGATCAGGGACGGGGCCTTATCGGCGCACTGGCAGCCATTGGCGCGTGGGAGTGTTGGGATGAATGGACCTACGAGGTACTCGCCTATCGACCGCCAGAGCGGTGGGGGCAACCCCGGTCGGTTAACCGGGAATCGGTATTTGCCGCAGCAGAGACAGCCTACCCAACGGTGTGGGATACCGTTGATCGAACAGCCGATGAGGTAGTCTGCGTGCCGCATACGCCAGGGCCGGTGCTGTATGGCATCCGAGGAGACAGCCCTGAAGCCGTTCGCCAGGTGAGCGAGGCAATTGAAAGTGAACCGATCGCCACAACCGGCTGTTTCATTACAAATCAGGGGACTGATGCACACTTACAGTCCGTATCATTGCCCAATAGCACGGCCGGAACCTGTGTGCGGACTAACGGAACGGTGACCAGTCCGCCGACAACACGTTCTGGGGGACATGTCTTCTTCGAACTGACAGATCAATCGACGACTCGGCAGTGCGCGGCGTTTGAACCAACAAAGCGGTTCCGGGACCGGGTTCGCAACCTCCGGGTCGGGGATCGCCTCACCGTCTGTGGTGAAATAAGCGAGCAGACGATCAAACTGGAGAAATTTGCCATCCGAGAACTGACCCAAACGGAATTAGTTGTCCCGACCTGTCCGGAGTGTGGACGATCAATGGAAAGTGCGGGGGCGGGACAGGGCTACCGCTGCCGGGACTGTGGGACACAGGCCCCAGGCAAAGAAACACAGTCGGTGGATCGGACACTCGATCGTGGATGGTATGAGGTCCCGCCTGTAGCGCGACGGCACGTTGCAAAGCCGCTTGTGCGAGGGGGCTTTGATGCGCCTGTCCATCCAGAACAGTAACGATGATCAGTATCGATCAACGCCGGTAGCAACCGAACAAATATACTCACCGGTCGCAACTTGCGGAAGCCGTCGCATGCGCCATAAAATACCCGTTTTATCCGCAGTAATCGTCGCTTTTGTTGTCCCAAAGACATCACTAACCGTCGCCAGACGATCGCCACGGGATACCTCAGCGCCGAGTTCCTGTTCAAAGGTGACAACACCGCCAGCCGGGGCGCCGTACTGGTCAAAGCCGGAGGCACGAATCTGTGTCTCCGGGCTGACATCACCCTCAAGAAAGCCATACCGGTGAAGCACATTAAATACGCCCTGGATACCGGTCTCGATAGCGTGGTGGTCCCATCCAACACTAGCACCAAGTTCGGGGTCAATCGTTGGAATCCCTTTATCCGGGCCAACCCGGGCTAGCTGGTTGTCAGGGCCTTTCTTATCAAGGATATAGCCACAATCAAAGGTTTTCGCCAGTTTTAGACAGCGGTCGTGCAGACGATGGCGTCGGCCACACCGGACACGAGTTTCCTCGATCATCCGGCTTGTCGAGCCCTGGTGCAGGTCGATAATATAGTTCGCATCGGTAGCAATATCAAACGTTGCTGCAGCGATGCGCTCGGTTGTTGATCCATCAGCATTACCCGGATAAGCACGGTTGATCTTGGTATCATCAATGGGATTTCGGTGTTCAGCCACCTGATAGCCATAGTAATTGACGATGCCAACGATCAGAATCGTTCCTGATAGAGTTGCTGGATCAAGCCTCGGCACGAGGCCATGGAGAACACCAATACCGTTGAGTTCATCGCCGTCACTTGCGGCCTGTAAATAAAGCGTTTCGCCGCGTCCAGCCCCATTGACGACAGCAACGGGTAACCGGGCTGGGCTTCCATCGCGGGTTTCACCAATATGAAGGCGCCCAATATCAATTTCACCAGGCGGTGCCTCCGCCGTGCCGAGACTGACCATATCGAGCGAGAGGCCCCCACATTATTGAGCGATTCGATCCGGTCATCCGGTGACTAACAAATGTCCACACTACAGGGCAGAGAATAGAAGTCTTCCCAGTTTGCAGGCGCTAAGCCCGTGTCTTCAAGAAGCAATCATAGCAAGTGAGTAGCTAGAGCAGTTCACTCACGGCCGGTGACTTTCCGGATACATGAGGAGCCAAAGGGCCCCAGTTCGCCGGCGTCAAGATCGAGAAAATATCCGGTTGAGATACCGGCACCACATCGACGACAGGTAAAGTCACCCTCCTTGGTAATAACGGCTGTCTCGAAGTGAACAGCCGGACCGGTTGGACGTACCCGGTCGCCATCGCGATCGATTAGCCCCTGTTCGTCGGCGACACGGAGAATCTCACGCGTTTGGTGTGGGTCAGTGGTAATTGTCTCAATACGATCGACCGCGGCAGCAAGCGAGAGTTCCTCCCGGTCGATGCTGCCGAGCAGTTCGACACCGAGATCAACGGGATCACCCTCCATGTAGGATGGGCTTATCAGCACATGTTCAAAGAGATTCGGACTGACACGGCAGACACGACAACAACCGGGACAGCAAGGCCAAGGCACCCGGCTTAAACGGCCGGGCGGTTGATCCAGTAATACCCACCGTATCGGAATCGCGATCAGCGGAGGCCATTGGTGTTTGAGTCATCGTTGCTTGTCGAAGGGGCATCGGGGTGATCGGTGGACGATTCGTTCATCGGGGCAGAGTCTACAGGTTTCCATTCCTCTTGGGGGTCAATATGCACAAAGGCGTCATCGATCTGATCAAGCGCCTCAATGGTTCTTCGGACGCGCGTTTCGATATCATGTGCTTCCCGGAGTGTCCGATCACCCTCGACTTCGATGTGTAAGGCGACATCAACCTCAGGACCAACATAGTGGGCAACAACATCATGGACGCCATGAACCTCAGGCTGGGCAAGGGCTGTCTCGATGATCTGCTGTCGGAGGGACTCTGGTGGGGCAGCACCAAGCAGATAATTGAGATTCCGACGGCCAACCTCAATACCGGTGTGGGCGACAAAGACCGCCACAACACCGGCTGCAAGCGGATCCAGAATCGGATAGCCGGACTGGGCGCCAACAACACCGAGCAACGCCGCCCCAGCGGTTAACAGGTCATTCCGGTTATCAAGTGCAGTGGCCCGAACAGCCGGTGAACTGTAGGTCTGACCGATGCGGAGACAGTACCGATACAGAAGATATTTCACCGCAAACGTGACAAGTAAAGCGACAATCGCAGTGGCTCCAGTCGGGGGACTCGGCGTCTGGATAAACACGCCGCGAATGGCACCGTAGAAGACGGCCGCGGCAACGCCAAGGATGCCAGCAGCAATCAGCAATGAGACAAACGGTTCAATGCGCTCATGACCGTGAGGATGTTCGACATCCGGTGGCTGGGTGGTGAGATATAATCCTCCAACGACAACAAGACTATAGGCGGTGTCAGTGAGGCTATTGATCGCCTCTGATCCAATCGCAAGGCTCCCCGAGAACCACCATGCCAGTGCCTTGAGGCCGAACAACCCGAGATTACCGACAAGGACGATCAGGCCTGCCCGGCGGATTGCGCCGCGCCGTGACACAGAAAGGCATTAGACGGCCAAGCGTTTGTGTATATCGCTCGACGAGTCACAGTCAGTTCCCTGCGAGGCAAAACATGCTCATTGCAGCCGCGAACGGGTGTTAATCAAAGGACAACCGAACGGCTGTCTCCGGGTCATCACCGGTCGCATCTGGCTGTGAGGCAAACGCCTCGTGAAGTCGATCATAGGTGTCAGCAAGGGCTTCGACGATGACCTTTGTCTCCGAGATCACCGGCATGAAATTCGTATCGCCGTCCCAGCGAGGGACAACATGTGTATGCACGTGGTCATCAATCGAACCGCCGGCTGCACCACCACCAAGGTTGAGCCCGACATTGAATCCATCCGGATCCATCGTTGTCGCAAGTGCATCAAGAGTGCGGGATTTGAGCCGAGCATGATCCAGTAACACTTCATCGGATAAAGCCTGGAACTGACCGCCATGGGGCCGGGGGATTACCATGAGATGACCGGGATTGTACGGATAGTTATTAAGAAGCACAAAGGCATGGTCACTTTCGGCAACAATCCGGTTCTCGCGGTCGGCATCTTGCTGTGGGAACATACAGAACACACAGCGATCATCAGCCGTATCCGATTCCTCACGCGTAACCCACTCAATACGCCAAGGCGCAAAGACCTGGTCCATGCAGGGTGTGACACATCGACGGTAAAAAAGACAGCTACCGTGGTGACTAGTCTTGTTTGGTTGTTATTTCACAGCCGTCATCAGTAACAATGACCGTATGTTCTTTCTGACTGACATACGTGCCGTCGGCTTCTTTAAGCACGGGATAGCCGTGGACAGCATCTTGGGCCTTAAGCCGGCGCAACGCCATTGTGGGCCGTCGGACATCAAGCCAGCGTGTCGCAAACGGCAGCGTACGGAACTGTGATGTGATCTGCTCAAGCGCTTGTCGGGCATCACGGTTGCGAAGTGATCGCTCAGACTCAAGTGCAAAGATCTCCTCGCTTGAGCCTTCCATGACTTTTCCGGACCCATCGGTTGCAAAGGGTTCGATAGCAACAACATCACCAGCCTCAAGCGTTGTTCCCTGTGAAACAGCCCGATTGGGAATTGTCGGGTCGGTATGTTGCTCCCACTGATCAACACCATGGCCGGTGAGATTGACAACCGGATTGTACCCATGGTCAGTAATTGTCTCCTCAATGGTGGCGCCAATTTCCGCTGTATTCACTCCGGCTTCAACAACATCAATCGCCGCCTCCAGCGCCTGCTCGCTTGCGGCAACAAGGGCATCGTGCTCACCAGTGAGATCAACCGTAATGGCCGAATCAGCAATCCAGCCGTCAACATGTACGCCAATATCGATATTGACCAACTCCTCGCCGAAAGTAGCATCATCATCAACAGCTGGGGTGCGATGTGCCGCCTCCTCATCAATGCTAATGTTCAGTGGGAACGCCGGTTGGCCGCCGAGATCTCGGATTCGCTGTTCGGCAAATTCAGCAACCGAAAGATGATCAGCGCCAATCTCGATGCGGTCGACGGTCTCCGAGCGAACCTGCGCTAGGATCTCGCCGGCTTCGCGATAGCAGTCATAGGCGTCGGCGTCAAGGGTAGCAACCATGGTATTGCTATCGGCGAAGCGGGCAAATGGATTACGTTCCGGGGAGTTGAACACCGATAGCAGAGGTCAACGTATCCATGTCGGCAAATCAGCGGGTGCTGGCTGCTTGTAGGTGGGGCATTTCTGCCCGGGTGGCTACCAACTACACCGAATTCGTTGGAGGCTCGGCAGGCTCAATAATCCCATCATACTCACCGCGGAGGCCAAAGATATCCTCGTAGCCGTGTTCGCTTGCAAGGACAAGGACCGTATTCGCATCAGTTGTCCGATACGATACCTCATCATCCTCAGCATAGAGGGTGTCTTTGGGAATTCGCTGGAAGTTACGATAGTATAGCCGGGGTGTGCCACCGCCTTTGGTCACTTCCTCATGAGCCTTAATCCGGCGTACAGACGTGTACAACGGCGGCCCATCAACAAGGACACCATGCGCCCGCAGAAAGGCAAGACTCGCAAGCATGCCAAAGGAGACTGCCTCATCGCTGCCCTGGACACCGGCTTCGATGCTCACGGTTCCCGGGTGAACCGAATCCAGAGTTGTGCCACGAAGGGCAGAGGAATCGACGGCATAATCGATTGGCATCCCAGTGACGGTACGTCGGATCGATGGTGTGAGTCGGCTATAGATCGCAAATGGTGGGGGGAGACTATGGCTGGTATGTAAGGCAAGAACGGCATCGGCATCAGCAACAGCATCGTAGACCTCAGCAGCCAGTCGTGCTTCATAGGCGTCAGCGTCACGATTCCCAGGGAAGGACCGATTGAGATCACACTCAGTATACCGGACGTTTGCATCAAGGGCCCGTTCGTTTGCGACCACGAGTTTCACAGTTCCGGCCAGCTCAAGATCGGCCTCGACAAGCCTGTCGACAACAGCCTCGCCGGCGGGTTCATCACCGTGGATGCCCCCGACGACCGCGACGGTGGGGTCACCGCTACCACGAGTAATACAGCGCACATAAGCTCTAATCCCCGGTGGGTCATAGGCGTTCCGTCGGACACAGCCGGTGGGATTATAGACCCAAGACGGGAGAAGCCGCCATGTCAATATCAGTTATGAGAAGAAAGTGGACAGGCCGACCCCAGTCAACAGGGGGGTTGTCCCGAATCCCGAAATCGGAGATTATCGGTTGAACGAACGTTAACTATGGACTTCCGGCGGGTCGGACTCAGCGTACTCATCACGGAACTCATCAATAAGCTGGCCGATTTTTGCATACCAATCATTGAGCATGCGCTGCATTGAGTCAGCAATTTCGTCGGGATCAGCGGGCGTAAAGACATGGTAGTAACCTCCATCATCATAGTTGACCTGCTCTTTTTGTGCAAACCCAGCTTGAACAAGCCGTTGGAGGGAGCGGTACGCGGTCGAACGTTCACGGTCAACGGCCTCAGCTACTTCATCAACAGTCATCGGCCCCTGGTGCTCAACAAGGACCTCAAAACACCGCCGATCAAGTGCTTTTAAGTCATGAAAACACTCAAGCAGGCCTTCACAGACCATATCCCGGCGGAGTAATTCGCTGATCGAATCAGGCATATACCCGTGTCCGGGCTTGATGCTCATAACGTTTGTGCGCCGCTGTTACACGGCTCGACAGAGGAAAACGGGAAACAGCTTAGAAGCAAGGTCACGCCAGCCAAGCAGAGCGCCATCACGCAACGATACACTGTAGACAGCCGATGCCGGATGCGACATGTATATACGGATGAATCCCGCAGTAAACTTGCACAATTATGGCACGACCGTGTGAAAATCAGGTGCGACGAATTGCAGGTGTTGTTGTTGCTGTTGGGGCATTACTTGGCTTTCTGTGGACCCCATGGGCATTCATCATTCCTGCGTTTGCCGGACTCAATCTCTTGCAAAGCAGCTTTACCGGACTATGTCCTGCTGAATGGCTGCTGCCGGCCTGTGGTACCGCATCGAACTAAGTTACCGACCACGACGGAGTTCTTCGATGAGCTGTTCGAGGGTCTCCTGTTGCCGGTTGAGCAGCTTATTTTGTTCTTCAATCGCTGATCGGAGCTCCGCAAGTTCCTCCTGAAGATCCGGCGTTGCTGCATCGGCAGGCGTAAAGCCAGCATCGGAGAGTTGCGAGGGGTCAGACGCAGCGGTGGCTGTTGATGATTGGGTGGGATCGGTAGAAGCTGGCTCACTGTCTGGCCCCGTCTCAAGCGTATCGACACCGCTTGTATCAAGTGGATCAACCTGATCCTCGAAGACAATCGCCTCGGGATCACTGGACGACTGTGATGGCGATTCCGCGTCATCGGTAGGGGCTAAGGCGGTGTTCAGGTCAGTCTGGGGGTCAAGATTGTGATACTCACGAATCGCCTCCTCAAGATGACTGTGAACCTTACGGGCGTTTGCTTTTGGTGTCTTGATGCGCTCAGGACGACCATCAACGGAGAGAACCACCTGCGTTGTCACATCGCCTTCCTCAACATCAAGCCCGGTGACATCGGCATGTGCGTATGCCTCAAAGTCGGTGTCCCAGACTGCCTCACCGACGTGTTTGATCAGTTGCTGATCAGTGATTACAAGCGAGAGTTCACTAAACCGGTACGTATGAAGCACCGACTCAGTATCATCGGTCACGTCATTAGCGTGGAGGACCCCTGCTAATACCGGGAGAATAACCTCATCGGCGACATTGGCTGGCACGGAGAAATTCTGACGGTCACCAAGTGGCGTGACAAGCGTAATGGTGGCTTTGCGACGGCCCTCTGAAAGAAGCAGCCGTTCGCTGTCATGGGGATATGTCTCAACAGTTTCGTCGCTTAATAGCCCATCACTGCGGTATACAAGCGTTTGCGTCGGTGTAACAAAGAGTTCATCATCGCCCCCCAGACCAACTTGTGCAGCGATATGTTCTCCCTCAAGCGCCTCCTCGACAAGTCCGGGTACATCCATATCTGATACTCCCTGTCCGACAATTTAACTCTTACAGGCGATTACGAACGTCTCCGTACGGCTTTGACCTCCTCCCACGACTGCAGTCGTTGGATTCCTCCGTGGGTAATCCCGGTTGGATCACCCCGGCTGTGAACTTGCGGGTTCGCTGAGGCTGGGTTGGTCGAATGAACGCGACTGTTCCCCAAACTCGGCGGGTCTCCAGTCGTGGTCGTTCCACTGCCAGTACGCCCCATCAACGGGTGCGTCCCTGCCGCGTTCAGCAGACAGGGCAGCGGGCCGGGCCATCGGCCCTGCTTCAGACTGCACGATGTTCCACGCTCCTGCCACGTCACTGTGAGCCTCTAAGGTACAGTCGTGACACCGGAACGAATCACCATTCCGAGTCACATCACTACTCCCGCACTCGGGACACTCACTGCTTGAGTCGGCTTCAGTCACTTCCGCAACACAGATACCTACATCACCGAGTGTCAGTTCTATCCGATCCAGTAGCTGTCGGTGCGACCAGAAATTGTGCGTCTTCTCGTTCACCTCAGCACTCCAATGAGCGTTTAGCACATCAGTCAAATCCCCGACGTACACCGTGTCAACGTTGCGTTCGAGCAGCCACTCAGCAACGTGGTTCACCGCAGCATCCCGGCAATGATCTCGCGTTCGTGACCGCTCATCGTACAGGCGTTGGATACGGTAGCTCGTGTATTCATCGTCTGGAAGTTCCGATTGGAGTCCGGCGATTCGCTCTGAATACCTCTGGAATCGGTCAAATTCTGGGCGGGCGTGATACACAGCGGTGTCGCCTCCTTAAGTGACAACA
>JBEQBL010000014.1:0-17445 GCA_041639835.1 Salinarchaeum sp. | reverse complement strand
ACTGGAGGCCAACGAAACAGCCTGTGAAACCGCCGTCGAGCAGTCCATGGCCTTGGCAACGGCTTTAAACCCCGTTGTTGGCTACGACACCGGCAGTAAGCTTGCCAAACGCGCGCTTAAGGAAGGCCGATCGATCCGTGAGGTCGCCGTCGAGGAGGGGGTACTAACCGAGGACGAAGCCGAGAGGGTACTTGATCCCGAGCGCATGACCCACCGTGGCATTCTCGGTGACGCTGTCGACGAACACGACACATAGCTCACCACACTCGGAGGGGTCACAGGTCCCGGCTATGAGCCATCGCCAAGGAGGTCCCAACTGAACGCCAGCGATCAGATCCAGGGTGTTGATCGGGTAGTACACTCACCAGCCAGTGACTCACGCATTGTGGCGGCCGGATTCTCACGGTTGGCCAAGGCCCACATGAGTTTGACAACCGCAGTGCCAGGCAAGGTATCCTCGGCTTCGATAACGCCGGCATCAAGCAGATCTCGTCCGGTATCATAGACCCGATCACACACCCGTCCGTCGAGACACTGACTAGTCATTACGACGGTCATGCCATTCTCAACGAAGGACGCCAATGTCGGGATCATCTCCGTGTGTACGTGTCCAAGCCCAGTGCCTTCAAGTACAAGTCCCGACGCATCACTGGCGGCTGTCAGCATGGCCGGATCCATGCCTGGGGTAAATTTCACCAACTCGACATCCGAGACAAGATCGGTTGCCGTCGACAACTCGGTATCACCACGACGCCGATATGTCGAGCGTGCAAAGGAAACCCCAGGGGCCTCGCCCGGGGCGGTTCCATACGTCTCGCTTGTGACATTGTAATCAACGGTGCCAAGCGGATCGCGGCCGATAGTTTCGAAGGCATCCCGTCGTGAGGTGTGATTTTTGCGAACTCGAACCCCACGGTGAAGGGCACACTGATCATCCGAACTGCTGGCATGCATACAGATCAGGACCTCCGCACAGTCGGCTTTGGCAGCTTCAACCGCACAAACGGCATTCATTACATTATCCGAGGACGGCCGATCGGCCGAACGCTGGCTCCCAGTAAAGACAATCGGTACCGGGGTATCAATCATAAACGCAAGTGCCGCGGCGGAATACTGCATGGTATCGGTCCCGTGCATAATCACAACGCCATCGGCGCCGGCGGCGATTTCTTCGGCAACAGCCGTAGCTAACTGCTGCCACACGTCGGGAGTCATATTCTCCGAGAGAATGTTGGTCACGACCCGGCCACGGTAATTTGCCCGGCCGGCCAAATCCGGTACCGCACGCAGGACATCCTCGGCATCAAACTGCGCGGTCACAGCACCAGTACGATAATCGACGGTCGATGCAATGGTGCCACCGGTGGAGATCAATGAAATCGTTGGTAACTCCTCATCGGCGGTAATTGTCGAGGTGCCACCGGCGCCTGCGCCGGCATCGGTCCCGTCAATCTCGCGGACCCCGGATTCAAGAACCTCAACGGTCGCGGCTGCCCGATCAATGCCAACGTTGTATCCATCTTCAAGTTTCAATACAAGCTGGTCGGGATCCGATGACGGCAGTACGACACCCTCGTAGTCGGCGGCTCCACGGTCAACGCGGACCCGGTCACCCGGTTGCATACCGGTGGTTGCAGTTCCCTGAACTTGAACCACTAGTGTCCGGTATCAACAGTGGTATCGATTCCGCCCCGTGCGTACAGTGGACTGTACCGAGTCAGACTGGTAGCAAATAAATACAGCGCACTCAGGCCACAGACCGGTGCCATCGGTGATGGTAATCCGGTGACCGACAGCACCGTCCCGATTGCTGTCGGCCCAAGAATCGCTCCCGACCAAATCCGAATTGCCCGGTCAACCGGGCCGATGTTGGTGGCCACATCACCACCGGAGAAAGCTGTGGATTTGGCTATTGTGATCCGCCACTGGTTATCAGTTGTTGATAATACAATTTCTTTATTCAATGTGGGACGTGCAACAAGGCTGTCCCCCATATAATTATACACCCTTTATTGAATAAGATTATCGCGTTTTCAACCACTATTATTGGGAATCCTCCTGTGAGGCGTCGGTCAGGTCATGGCCACAGTTCGGACAGGTTTCATGCCGGAGTTCGACACTTGATTCACGGACCTCACGCATGACCGCCGAGATCCGATCTTCTGCGTCAAGTTCCTCTTCAACGGAGAGTTCAACGCCCTCAACTTCAAGCAGGAACTTGGCAACCTCCGTTGCCTCATACATGATATCATCAAGCTCATCAGCCGTGAAAAACTCGGACATCGCTCCATACAGAAAGGTGGCCCCGGCGGTACGGACCTTCTCCTCAAACGAGGCCCGTGCCTGATTAACCGCCTGTGGCGAGTAGGAATCGGTCATAAACGGTACCAGTTCGGGGAGGTTCTCGCCGATTTTGGTCATCTCGACACCGGTTTCGGTGCGAAAGTCCGCACATAGACGGGCGATAGCCCACTCACGGGCGGTGATATAGGTCCGCTCCCGGAGGAACTCATTCACACGATCATACTGGGCACCATCGACTTTCTTGAATCGATCGTACTTGCGGACATCATCCGGCACCGCCGTGTCGGAAGGAGTCGATGAAGGCTCTTCGGCCATGACGAATTATTGCGGTCGGGGGGGATTAAATCCCAAGTTGCAAGCAGCAGGGACACAACTGTTATTTGAACCACTGGCCACACCAGCGTATATGGAGGTATTACTCGGCGTTGGCGGGGGCGAAGATTCCGCGGTGGCACTTGAGCGTACGATCACACGGGCACAGGAGGCTGGTGACAAGCTAACGATTGGCGCCTTCTCGTCAAATGGGAAATCAGTCGACGAGGTCGTTACATCGGTGACAACAGCCCTTTCAGAGGCCGATATCGAGGCGGAGATTCGCCGGATCGAGGCCCAACCGGCCAGCACACTCGTTGAGATGGCCGAGGCGGAAGGGTTTGATCAACTTGTTATCGGCGGTGGGAAACGAAGTCCAATGGGAAAGATTTCACTGGGTCCAATTACCGAGTTTGTCCTGCTCAACGCGCAGGTGACCGTCCGCTTGGAGCGATGACCGGCCTCGAACCGTTTCCGCGGCCCCCGGAGGAGTTTATCGACGGCGAGGGACGGACAATACCCATTCGAGAGTACACCCCAGAGGATTTTGAGGCACTTGTGAGCATGTATGATCGGTTCGATCCGGCCGATCGTGCACAGGGGATTCCACCGACCAAGCCCGATCGGATCAAAGCATGGCTTGAGGAGTTAGTGCCGGCTGGAGTTGATGTCATTGCCATACATGACGGGCGGCCGGTCGGGCATGCAACGTTAGTTCCGGGGCCGGAGGAACCAGCCCACGAACTGGCGATTTTTGTCCTGCAGGAGTACCGGGGTGCCGGGATTGGCACACGAATTCTTGAACATGCGCTGGGCACCGGGCAGGAGACGGGTGTTGAGCAGGTCTGGCTGAGTGTCGAACGCTGGAATACCCCCGCCATTGCCGTCTATGAGAAAGTTGGTTTTGACCGGTCAACAACCGATCGCTTCGAACTTGAGATGGAACTTGAACTGTAGGTTAGACCGATAAGACCGGCTGATCAGCGTAGGCAAGTACATGCCCGGCGGCTTTGCCAAGGACATCCTCGCCGGGTTCACGAGGCAACACGATGAAATCGCCGCCGACCTGATCGACTGCCTCAAGCACGACGTTACCGGGATGATGTGTCTTACGAGCGGTTGAGAAGCCGGACGCCTGGGTGGTACGAACGGGCACTGACGCTGTCGCCGCCTGTGAGCGGACCGTATCAAGGAAGGTGTTGGTCTCGCTGGCGATGGCCTCGGGATCGGCAGTACCGTTGTTAATTGCCTGTCTGGTGTCCGGCGCCAGCAGATACAGGACAACCAACTCGGCATCATATCGGTCGGCAACGGCGACCGCATATTCGACGGCATCCATGGAGGCCTCAGTTCCGTCGACAGGAATCAACACGCGGTCGACGGCGATTCGTTCGTCCATATGCGATGCGACCGGGCCGGGGCTAAAAAGTCCATTCACATCGTGTCGTCGGATAGATTATCCACCAGCGACGATTTGTACAATCCCCAAGGGAATATCGGTGTTCAGGATCGATCGTAGCGGTTTTGTGTACTGTCCTCGGCTTCTCGAATATGATCGATACCGTCGTCGTGGCGACCGACGGCTCCGATAGTGTCCGGCGTTGTGTCACCGCCGCCATTGATATTGCCGATCGGTTTGATGCCGAGTTACACGCATTATATATCGGTGATGAACCCGACGGTGCATTAGGAGCCGTCGCTGCCCGGGCTGGCCGTCCTGTTACAACAGCCGTTCGGGACGGTGAACCGGCGGAGGAGATCACCGCCTACGCTGTTGAGAAGGATATTGATCTTGTTGCCACCGGGACCCGCGGCCGCCACGGCGAGCATCGGTTCCTGCTTGGTAGTGTCGCCGAACAGATTGTCAGAGACTGTCCGGTGCCCGTACTGACGGTCCGACAGTTAGCCCCCGACTCGCGATAATCAAAAAACTGTGCGTGTTGAGGACCACAGTGTGAATCCAAGGGAGACTCGCAAGACACCAAGGCGTCAGTGCCCCACGCAGCAGGCGATTAACATTTGACCGCGCCGGTACCAGGACGGTTCAATTCCGATAGCGCAATTTTTCCATTGGGCATTGGCACGCCGGTATACGGATCCTTCGCCAACAGCAACGCTCCATCAAGATCAGCATACTCAACCAGCGGCGTCAGCTGACAGGCAGCAGCAATCGAGGCATTTGATTCGATCATACATCCGAGCATAACCTCACAGCCATGAGTATGCGCTGTTGCAATCATCTCCCGGGCGTAGCTAAGTCCCCCACACTTCATGAGTTTGATATTCACGATATCACAGGCGTCAACAACAGCGGGCAGATCGGCGGGCGTCTGACAGGATTCATCGGCGGCCACCGGCAAGGGTGCCTGCTGGGTGACCATCCGCAATCCGTCGGGGTGTTCGGCCGGGACCGGCTGTTCAACAAACTCAATGTCGTGCTCGGCCAGAAACTGGCTCATTGCGATTGCTTCTGGAGGGGTCCAGGCCTCATTTGCGTCAACGCGGATTCGCGCCTGGGGAACGGCGTCTCTGACAGCACGGACAATCGCACGATCTTGGTCGGTCCCAAGTTTCAATTTTAGCGTTGTATACCCCTGATCCACGGCGGTTGCTGCCCGCTGAGCCATTGTATCCGGGCTATCAATCCCGATAGTGTAGGAGGTATGGACGGTGTCAGTTGGATCTAATCCCCACAGTTGGTACAACGGCGCATCAAGTAGCTTTCCGCGAAGATCCTGAAGGGCCATTTCAACAGCCGCCCGGGCGGCCGGATTGCCGCGAATGGTAGAACGAAACTGCCGGCGATGCCGATTGATATGATGGGGGGTGTCAATATCCCCTAGGATCGGACGCAGGGTTTCAAGCACGGCCTCAACGGTCGCTGGAGTTTCACCATAATGTGTTGCTGGCGCAGCAGCCCCAATGCCGGTATACCTCTTGCTGTCGAGTTTTACGATCACAATTGTTGCTGTTTCCTGTCGCCGTCGTGAGATTTCAAAGGGCGTCTCGATTGCAAGCGTTCGGCGTTCAATTGTGAGATTCATATAATAGCCTCCAGGCACTCGGCAACGTCAAATCGGATTGGATCTGTCGCCGGGACACCAGCAGCCTCCCCAAATGACACAACAGCCTCTCGAGCCGTGTCATCGGTCTCGATGGATCGGGTATTCAGCATCCCGGCAACGACATTCGCACCTGAGATTGGGGCTGCCATCGATTCATATAGATCGACATAGGTCGCAATCGACGGGAGTGAAAAGTCCTCATAGCCATGGATCCGCTCACGCCCGGCTTCATGACACAGCACAAGGGAGTCCGGAGCAGCCCCATGAAGAATGCCACAGGTGACAGCCGAATACGCTGGATGAGCGATTGTTCCCTGGCCCTCGACTACAAGCACATCATGCTCAGCAGCTGCCGTTGTGATCATCTGTTCAACGGCCCCGTTTACAAAATCAGCAATAACGCGGTCAACGACCGTACCCCAGCCCTCGATCATGACGCCGGTCTGTCCGGTTGGAACAACTGCCGCGTCATAGCCCTGCTCGGTTAGGGTATCAGCAATCTCCATGGTAGTGGTCATTTTCCCCACAGAACAGTCCGTACCCACGGTGGCAATGACCGTCGCGTCGACATCGCGGGCGGCACCGGTGGCAACCGACAGATCAGCTGGTGGCTCACGAACGTCACGCAGGGTACAGTCATACTCGGCTGCTAACTGGGCAAACTCCTCATCCTCGGCCAGCAGATAATGTAAGCCAGCAATAATATCAGCCCCGCGGGTCAGTGCCTCCCGAACATCCGGGCGCCAGGAGTCCGCAAAGCCACCGCCAATGGGGGCAATGCCGATAATAAGTGCATCAAGCTCCCCAGCAACCGCATCAATCCCAGAGACAATCGGTGCGTCCTGAACATCATCAAGATAGTCGGAAACCCGCTGGCCCGCTCGCTCGCGATCAAGCACGGCCGCAACGTCATAATCCGCATACCGGAGAATTCCCACAGCTGTTTTTGCTCGTTGGGGAAACTTCTCATGTGCAAGAATGGCGACGCGCATGCTCAATGGACACGCCGGGGGTTATAAAAACGGTTCCCATGCTGGTGAGACGATGCCGAAACTGGCAATTACCGGAACAGGGCACCAACGGCCCCGCCAAGTGCGCTGTCGATGCCGCCAATAATGGCCCCAGCCACAAGCAGAATGAAAATACCAAGGCCAGCGACACCGCCGATGAGGCCACCAACAGGACCGGCGGCAAGGCCAACAACGGAGATGGCGGCCCATAACAGCATCCCGACAAGAATGCCACTAAGACTGCCGGCAAGCAGCCCGTTCCATGCGCCACTCACAATGCCCCCGCCAGCAAGATAGCCAGCAACAGCACCACCAACCAGGCCGGCCAGAAGCTGTCCGATGCCTGGGATCAGGAGCCCGATGATACTCAGCGCAATGATCGTCAGAAACCCCATTCCGACGGCATACCAGTTGGTCATATCATAACGTTAGAGATCGGTCCTCGAAAGGATATTGGATTACAGCGAAAGCAGGCAGAACGCCCACCGGGGCAGTCGGGAGGAGAAGTCAGAACGACAAAGACCGGGGCTTTTATTCTCGGCAGTCATAGCTAACAGTATGATTTTTGAGGACCTCCCGCCAACACCGCCGGCCGACGAGCTTATTGACACGGCATTTTCGCGGGCGGCCCGTGCCGGACGAGCGAAATCCGGTGCCGACGCACAATTGTCGATGTTACAGACCGCTGCGAATATCATCTCGGATAATCTTGAAAACGTGGTCGAGGGCTGGCCGGATTTTGACCAGCTCCATCCCTTCTATTATGAACTAGCCGATGCACTGGTGGATGTTGATACGCTCCGAACCCATCTGAGTGAGATTTCCTGGGCCAGTCGCAAGGCGGCCACCCTCCGTGATGAGTATCAGAGTAAGGTGCATGCCGATACCGATGTTGCCCGGAAGCACCGCAAGCAGGCCTTTGCCCGGTTAGCTGACGTGGTAGAATCCGTAGCTGATGATCTTGATGCTGTTATTGAGGCTGGAACACAACTAGAGAAACTTCCAGATATTCGCCCTGATGAGCCGACGATTGTCGTTGCTGGGTACCCAAACGTCGGGAAATCGTCCTTTGTTAATGCCGTCACCCGAGCCCGGAATGAAACAGCCTCCTATCCGTTTACAACGACCGGTATTGGCGTTGGGCATCTGACCCGCGATCGGATTCGCTACCAGCTTGTTGACACACCGGGGTTACTCGATCGGCCGCCGGAGGACCGCAACGAAATCGAACGTCAAGCAACAAGTGCGCTTGCGCATCTTGCGGACTGTGTGCTGGTCCTTGTTGATGCCAGTGAACGCTGTGGCTATCCACTAGCGCAGCAACTCCGACTTCGTGATGCCGTTGACGAACAGTTTGCTGTACCAGTACTCACAGTCTGTAACAAGATCGATTACTCACAAGCAGTTGATGCGGATTATTATATGAGCGTAACCGAGGATGAGGGGGTTGCGGCGGTTGTTGACGCTGCGATTGAGGCCGTTGATTATGAACCGGAGTTACCCTTCGAAACGGCAGAGCAACGTGGCTCCGGGATCTGAGTGAGCCAACGATCACAGATCAGCAGTTGACAGTTCTGAGATCAACGAATACACGCGATAAGAGAGATAATCAAGAGGTCCGAAGAGGCGTGTCCCCACCCGCTGTCTGAATCGTAACAAAACGAACCTCAATAGGAGGCGTGGTCGACAGCGCCGGCTGCAGACGCTGTTGCAGATCAGTTGCCACTGACCCCGGAGGCGGGGCAGGAGCCGTTGTCCCAACGGTAACGACAATCTGGGTCGGCTGCCCACTGAGGGGATGATCAGCGGTCTCAACAGCAATATCAAGTAGTGTAAGTTGCTCATAAGTCTCAACCACAGCGGTCGTTTCAGCCTCGATAGTGGCCTCAGTTGTTGCGGCCGTATGGTTTGCCAGGGTGACGCCGGCAAGAAAGGCTGAGAGAAGAACAATCCCAGTTGCGAGCATGCCAATGCGAAGAAGTGTTGCCCGCCGGACCTGCTGTTTCTCACCCCACGTATCCGGGCGATAGCCCTGATACCATAACACGCCAAGCGCCACCATGTTAATTGAGAGAAGGTTAATTAGGACAAGCACGCCTGATCCCATTGCGAGTTCCGGAATCATCCAGGCAATACTAATGCCAACAGCCGCTGCCGGCGGGATCAACGCAACAGCAATCATAACACCGACAAGCGCCGTTGAAACCCCCGCAGAGAGGCTAAAGGCGCCAGCGATCCCGGCACCAATAGCGATCATCAGCGAAAGAAAGTCCGGTGCCAATCGATGATCGATCTGCCGGAGGCCAAGGATATCAACACCACCGGGGACAATGCCGGTCCAACGGACAAGCAGAGCAAAGGCAGCAGCCGCGCCGATCGAGATAGTAATGCCGACGCCTTGCAGGAGTACCCCTCGACGACGAAGGGCTTGATCGTACACGACGGTGCCAATACTGGCTGCAAGGGCAGGGCCAACAAGCGGAGCAATAACCATCGAGCCAACGACAACCGCCGGCGAGTCAAGTAAAAGCCCGGCGGTTGCCACAACTGCACTGACAACAGTTAACAGCACATAGTTGCGTGTTGATGGGAGCAGTTCTTCACCGGTTGTGATCAACTCCTGTTGGGCAACACGATCCTCGTCATTCTCGACGTGATACTGCTCCTGGAGGGCCTCGAAGTTCCGGGAAACAATGGTATTGGCTTCAAGAACAACGGTAAGGGTTTCTTCGTCAATGCCAACAGCGGAGAGATCTGACAAAATTGGCTCAACGGCCTCCTGTGGTAAGGGAAAGTAGACCACAGCGACATATCGCGGGTTGCCAGTCTCATCAGTCATAATAAAATCGAGGTCATGATCAGCGAGCGTTCGCTTGACGGCTTCCCGCTGGCCTTCCGGGATTGACACCTGAACGAGTCGCACGGTCACATATGCCATACGACGGTAGATATAACCAGGGGCTTTTGCGCTCGCCATGGTATAGTCGGACTGTGGACGCATTTGATACCCGCCCTGAGAGGGCCAATGAAGTCGTTCTGGTCGGCCGGTCGAACGTTGGCAAGTCAACGCTGATGCGTGCGATAACCGGCCATGATGTCGATACCGGTCGGCGGCCAGGCGTAACACAGCGCCCGTATCACTTCGACTGGGCGAGTGCTGATTTTATGATCACCGACCTGCCAGGATTTGGCTTTATGTCAGGCGTTCCGGAGGATCGTCGGGAAGCAATCAAGACTGCCGTCGTCCATTATCTGGAGTCCAATGCCGACGCAATTCGGGTTGGCATTCTCGTTGTTGATGCCAGTAGCGCCGTTGAGATTATTGACCGGCATCTTGAGGACGACACCCTCCCGCATGATATTGAACTCTTCCAGTTTCTCCAGGATCTGGATCTTCCACCAGTGGTGGCCGCCAATAAGATGGACAAGGTCGATAACCGCGATGCTACACTCAATGCACTCTGTGATCGACTTGGCCTCCATCCCCCATGGCAACAGTGGCAGGATACAGTGGCCCCGATTACTGCCAAACGGGGAAACATTGATGCACTGGAAACGGCCGTTCGAACACATTTTAAAACACAGAAACGTCACGACCTGCTCCAGTTTTTTTAATACGATACCAGGTAGGAGTCCTCCGCAAAAGGACACGACAATCAAATCGCGTCGGCAGGGTTATAGTTCGTGCGTCCGTGATTCGGTGCCGTCGTTCGGGACGGCCGGATCGGCCTGTGTTGTCTCCTGCGGGGAAGCTTCGGTTGAATATCGCCGTAGCTCGGTTGCAGGACAGACCCATACTTCATCAGCATACCACGCAAACAGTTGCGTGGCTTGTTCGTGGGCGGCATCAGCATCGGGGGCAGTGACACTCCCGATATGACGGGCCGGGCTTGAGTCATCGTCCCGAGCAAAGACTTCCCACTCATCGTCCCGGGGGTCCGTGTCAAGCCGACTTCGCTGAGCTTTCTCAACCATATGCTGCCAGGCGATCAGTAGGAGCGTTCTTTGGGCTCGTAGCGGCCGGCGTTGCCTTCAAGCAAGGCTGGCTTGTACCACACGTCCGGAGAGCCGGCATTCCAGCTGATGAGCGTGTGCTTGAGCCAGTTTTCATCATCGCGTGACTGATACCGCTTGCGCCAGTGAGCACCGCGAGACTCGGTTCGCAACAAGGCACCAAGCGTGATCGACTCAGCGACATCGATGATGTTGCGGGTTTCGATGGCGTGAATCAGGTCATAATTGAATGATCGGGAGTCATCCTCAACGGTCACATCCCGATAGTGCTCACGAGCAGTTTGTAGATCCTCAAGGGCTTGTTCGAGCCCCTCACGCTCACGGAAAACATTGACGTGTTCGGTCATTGTCTTTTGCACAGCGTCGCGAACGGAGGCATAGCCTCGTGATCCATCGCCGTTGATCAACTGATGGATACGCGTGCGTTCACGCTGTACCGTCCGGTTGATGACCTCTGCGGGATCAACCAGTCGTTCACCACCATCAGCGGCCATTGTGTCCGGGTCACTTGCTGTTCCGGGACCGGGAGCAACCGGCAGATCATCGGTCGCCGGTTCGGCGTTCTCGGTACGCCCAGTGCTCAATGAAGCCGGCTCCGGTGGCTTGCCTGCGGCCGAGCGCCCGGCACGAGCCCCGAAGACGACCAGTTCAGCAAGGGCGTTTCCACCAAGACGGTTCGCACCATGGATCGAGACACAGGCACATTCACCGGCAGCGTACAGGCCATCGATGCAGGTGGCACCATTCTCATCGGTTTCGATGCCTCCCATCTCATAGTGCTGGCCTGGCTTGACCGGCATTGGCTCCTCAAGCGGGTCAACGCCCTCAAAGTCCCGAGCCAAGTGAACAATATTCTCCAGTCGGTCAAGGATACGCTCTTCACCGAGGTGGCGCATATCAAGCATGACATGGTCATCCTCAAAGCCACGCCCTTCCGAAACTTCGGTCAATTCGGCGCGGGAGACAACATCACGAGAAGCCAACTCACCGACGTTGTTGGCATACCCATGTTCAAACATGAATCGCTCGCCGTCGGTATTATATAGAATACCACCCTCGCCGCGTACCCCTTCGGTAATCAACACACCGGTTGAGGGCAGCGTGGTAGGGTGGAACTGAACATATTCCATATCTTCAAGCGGGACCCCAGCCCGGTAGGCCATCGCCATACCGTCGCCAGTATTTGCAGTTGCGTTTGTCGTATGGTCAAAGGCCTGTCCGTTACCCCCGGTGGCAAGGACAACTCCATCGCGAGCGTGGAAGCCAGCGATGTCACCGGTGTGGAGGTCATAGGCAACACAGCCGTGACAGACGCGGTCAGAGGGGTCTTCGTGATCGGTTACAGCCAGGGAGGTCACGAACCACTCATCATAGATTTCGATCCCGCGTTTGGCCACTTGTTGATACAGCGTATGTAGGAGATGATGCCCGGTTTCGGCACCGGCAAAGGTGGTGCGGGGATACGACATTCCCCCAAACGGACGCTGGGCAACAGTGCCATCTTCTTCCCGTGAAAACGCCATGCCCCAGCGTTCAAGCTGAAGCACTTCCCGACGGATTTCTTGAGCAAAGGCCTCGATTGCCGGTGCATCACCGACGTAATCGGCCCCTTTCATCGTCTCGTAGGCGTGATCAGCCCAATCGTCTTCATCATCAAGGGCAGCGTTGATACCGCCCTCCGCAGCGCCAGTGTGGCTCCGAACGGGATGCAACTTCGAAATCACTGCCACATCAGCGCCCGCCTCGTCGGCTGCGATTGCCGCTCGCAGACCCGAACCGCCGCCGCCGATGACGAGCACGTCGTGCTCTCGCATGTTCGTTCATCGTTTATCCCGAGGGTTACTTGGCTTTGTGGGTTCGGGCATGCCCCCCCGGAATCCACCGCCGGCAGTTAATCCGCTGTCAGTGATGACCGAAGACCCGGAATTGTCGAAGCCAGGTCGGCAACATCATCACGAGCGGCCTCAATCTCGGTGATCAACTCCTCAACGGTATCAATATCCTCAGCCAGATCATCACCGTCCTCAAACGCACCGGCACGCTGTCCCATCGTGTACCACTTTTTAGCATCCCGAAGGTGTGAACGGGCATCACCAACATCAAGCGCCGATTTAAGTGTATTTAATGTGCCAAGGGTGTTGTCACCCTCAATCTCCCAGATCTCGTCCGGTGCGGGGAGCGCAGCTCGTGCATCGGCCAGTGAGGACTCGACGTCCTCACGCATTTCCGTCGCCGCTTCCCCAAAGAGGTCATCATCATCAAGCGTTGACTGGCTCATACTAGTCCATTAGCTCGTATCCATGATAAATCGTCGGCTCACTATGCCACCGAGTGATCCTGATCGGTCGTCTGGGCCCGTAAATTCGCTCGTCGATCGGGGATGAGATCGAAACGTCGGTTAGTATCACCTAACACAAGCAGCGCGTAGTACTGGAGATAGGTCTGGAATGGCACCTGTAAGACAGGAAAGACAGCAAGAGTACTGAGTCCAAACCCAACAGCAAGCGCGGCGAGCACAATCATGGCAAGGCCACCAATGGTGTCAATACCGCCGACAAGAACCACCACCACAGCGGCAGCCGTGCCAAAGAACACGAGCAAGGCGAGGACAACAAACACAACAGCGATAGTTGATACGATTCCGACGGCAGCGCCGATAAGAACACGCGCAATGATGAAAATAAGATATTCCCATCGGGCGGCACCAATTGTTGAGAGCAACCGTATCCAACCGGTGATGAGGCCGGTCTCTGAGGTAATGGCGATTGGGACAACAAACTGTCGGGTAAACAGATCGACAAGCCAGATAGCTACGGTAACACCGACTGCAAGAGCAATGGTGCCTCGGGAGGGAGAAAGTGCAATCACCGGCAAAATATCAAAAACACCAGCGATGAGACCGGCGACTGGAAGCAAGCCTCCAGCAAGGAGCCCAATACGGAGTATCGCCAACTCGATAGCCCGAACGCCATGTTTCTTTGCGGGGGCAAGAAGTGTGACCTGTTGGGACTGAAGTGCTTCAACAAAGAGAAACTGCATCATTGCTCCACAAACTAGGTATCCGATACCGACGGCGGCACCTAGACCAAGTACGACACCCAGCGACGGGGGAGCCAGCTCCGTGAGTGGAGGCAAAGCTGAAACAATCGGCTCTGAGGGGGTGGTTGCTGGGCCTGGTGGCGAATCCGTTGAGGGACCCTGCCAGAGACGTGGATCAAACAGTTGTGGGCTGGCGGGTACTGGGGTCCCAGCGGTGCCAAGAAAAGCGACGATAACGACCAGTCGCCACCAGCGTCGGAACGACAGCGGCAGCAGATACCGCCGTGTGAGTTCAATGGCATCGCTGATGCTCCGGACCGCCGAAAATGACATATGCCAATATTTACTATCCTAAGTAATAGGCTCCGCGATTATCGATCTTAGGGACGGTCGATCTCGACAAGCTCCATTTTTGGATACCCATCGCGCATCCGCATCTGCGTATGGATACGCACGTCATCGCGCGAAATGAGTATATCAACATCCATGAGTGTCCCGGTTAGTTCGGCATACGTATTCCCACCGGGCCCATCGGCAGCCGCTTGTCGAACCCGGTCAGGATCAATACAAACGGTCACTTGCTCACAGAAGGGCTGATTTTCGATTGCTTCGGCCATGGCCGTTTCTAGACTTGCGGCACTGGCCGGGCTAACGGGAGTGCCGGCAAACTGGTGATAAAGGGCGCCAAATTTGACGCCGGCCTCGAAACAGGCCGTTTCAGCGGCAGTAGGTGCCATATCATGGCTTATCAAGACCAGCGGCTTTGCTATACCGGTTGGCGGTGAAAATCGGACGTTACTTATTCGAGGTTTGCCCAACTGCAGGTAATTAATGGACGGGCCGGTACTGCTGACAGGGGCAAGTGGCCGGGTCGGACGGGCTATCCTCGATGGCATCGGGGAACAATACCAGTGGCGTCTGTTTGATCGCCGTCCCCCCGATGATGATCTTCCCGGAGAGTGTATCGTCGCTGACATCACGGATCGAGACGCAGTGGCACGGGCGATGGAGGATGTGACAGCTGTGATTCATCTCGCTGGAGACCCGCGAAAAAACGCGCCATGGCAAAGCGTGCTTGAAAATAACATCAATGGCGCACAGATTGTCTTTGAGACAGCAGCAGCCGCCGGCGTTGAGAAGGTTGCCTTTGCCTCCTCAAATCATGCCGTCGGTGGGTATGAGACCGATCCGCGAACTCCGGAGATGTATCGCACAGACGATGACTTTCGGCTTGATGGTACCGAGTTACCCCGGCCAGGGAACCTCTATGGAGTCTCAAAGATTACCGGAGAAGCACTTGGGCGGTACTATCATGATTTTCATGACCTCTCGGTTGTCTGTGTTCGAATTGGGAACTTAACGGCCGAGCATCCGCCGGCGGAATATGAACGCGGGCAAGCGATGTGGCTATCACACCGTGACTGCGCCCAGCTGTTCAAACGATGCATTGAGGCGGAGTATGAGTATGAGATCGTCTATGGCATTTCCGATAACGATCGCAAGTACTACTCCATTGAACGCGCCAAGCAGGTTCTTGGATACGAGCCACAGGATAACTCAGCCCACTACCACTTTGATGGGACATCAAAGGACAACGCACAGCAGTGAACACATACATTACAACGGCACTGCTAGATTGAACCTCCTCTGTTTCCAGCACATCTCCATCCGCAGGGTCCGGTATCACCGATTTACGCTCTTGAACAGCAACTGCTAGATTGAAGCCTTCTGTCTCAACATCTCTCCCTCCGCAGACCCTGTTATCAGCAATTCACACTCTCGAACAATACATAGTGTCAACGAGAATATTCGCAAGGACGGTGATCGTATTGTCTGTGCGTGGCACAATCGTGTTGTCACAAACGATGACGGCGAGACAGTAGCAAATTTCTCCCAGGTCCAAGATATCACCGAACCGCGACAGACCCGGCGAACATGAGCACAGTATGCTAACACAGTGAACCACCCCTGCCTACTCGCCGCCGTTGGCGGCTCCTTGAGCCAGGGGCTTCCTGCTTCCACGACGCGCTTTGCAGACACAACCGCGATTCCCGTAGGGAGCGCAGTCTCCACAGGCGTACTTTCGGAGTGACCCACTCCTAGTTCCGAAAGTCCGCGAGAGGGAATATTCAACGCTGCGTTTGCGTCTCTATCTGCTCCGAACCCACAGCCCGGAAAAGAGTGTTCCGAACCCACAGCGGCTTGTCTGTTTTGACGCCACATGACGCACGTTCCTTCGTCGTGTCTTCCGGGTCAACCTCTACGAAGTGTGTCCCTTCGCGCTTGCATTTGTATTTCGCTGAGGAAGGGGCATTAGCGCTTGCAATCAGCGAAAAATCGAGGAGAAGGCCCCGCCGTGAACGGGGGGATGAATCCAACAATTCTGAAACATTCAATGTAGCATAGTCCGCTTGCAATCCGCCCGGTTTCTGCTACCCGTCGATATAGTCAAGAAGAACGGCTTTTGTCTGATCATCAAGTTCAGAGGATTCGATGGCTTCCCTGTGGAGTGTTTGTCGCTCCTGAAGAATGACAACAAGTTGACGGGCAGTTCGGATTTTGTATCGGGTATCCGGATCATCAATTTCAGCCTGCGCATCAGCCAGCAGTTCCTCAAGAGTATTGAGAATTGGTTGTGCCATGATGTGGTGTTATGTCGGTACGCATATAGTTACTGTGGGGTACTGAGACGGGTAGGTACATATATACTGCATCAAAAGTATCACTGTGCGCGAGTTCGGCTTTGAACTGTCACTGTGTGCGCATCTTGAGGCAGCACATGACGGGATTATCGCTCGCCAACTTGGCAGTGGGGTCACTCGTCCAGGCGGTCGCGTTATGGATATCGTCCATGTACAACCGGGAGCAGCCTTTGACCAGCGCATGGCCCTGACTCCCCATCGAATTCCACAGTCAGTTATCGAGGCCCCGACTGGGGCGGGGAAGTTTCGGCCAGCAACAGCGGTGTTTGATGGCCCGGTAGATCGGGTTGACCGTCTGGTTGAAGCAGGTGTTGAAAGTGGCTTCCTCCAGCGTCGACGACGAAAGAATCAGACGGAAATCAAACAGAGCGGCCGGTATCCATACGACTGGTTTGACGGGCTTGTTGGCATCGAAAACAAGCCGACGCTTGCTCGGCCGGGCGATCTTGACCGACAGTTACGGATGGATGTTGCCCTTGGAGTCTTTGATTATGTTGTGCTTGCAACGGCCAGTCATGTTACCGGAGCCCACCTCAATCAACTGCCGGAACCCGTCGGTGTCTGGCGGTACCGGAATCAAGATGGGGTTACCGTGATCCGAGAGCCAACGTCACTTGCGACGGAAACACCAGGGGTTGAGATTCTTACCGAGCAGCCTGGCCAAACCGATATCGATATTATTGCTCCGGAAGCCAAACGTCGGGCTCGTCGTCGAATCGCTGAGCGAGCCGTTGGGAAAGGCTGGCGGACATATACACTCCCATCCTGTGCGCAGATACGCTCAGGCGACCGGCATGGCACAACTGGGTTGCCACAGTGTGCCTTTTTTGACCGACTCGTGAATCCAGGGGTTGAATGTCAACCTGACTGTCCAGGCTTTGAGGAGGCCACAGCTCCAACTGTCGATCTTGCTGCCGAACGAGAGCGACGCACACCCTGGCAAGCAGACAGCAAGACAGTGCGTCAACAGGCTGGATTAGACCAGTTTCAGCAGCAAGG
>JBEQBL010000013.1:0-17634 GCA_041639835.1 Salinarchaeum sp. | reverse complement strand
GTCCTCAGAAATCGAAGATTTCTGATGTGCGAACGAGGACTCCGTTCTCGTTACCGCTGCTTGTCCGCTACGCGGACTGCGCTGCTCGTTGAGGAAGGGAGCTTAGCGCCTCAATTCAGCTAAAAGAGGACAAACACTATTTCACCCGCGATGAGTACCAGACCGAAGGCGAGAACGGCCCGTCGAAACGTGCGTTGAAGGCTCGGCGGAAACTCTCCCGACGCAAAGACCACTTCCTCCACACTCTCAGCAAGCACATCGTTCAGCAGTATGTCGAAGAAGGTGTAGGGAAGATAGCGGTTGGCGATCTTAGCGATATCCGCGAAGATGAGAACGGCGACTCGCGGAACTGGGGTGCGTCGGGGAACAAGAAACTCCACGGATGGAGTTTGACCGATTCGCCCGTCTACTCGAATACAAGGCCGAGGAACACGGTATCCTCGTTGACCGCGTAGACGAGGAGAACACGTCGAAGACGTGTTCGTGGTGCGGACAGATTCGAGACTCGAATCGTGCGGACGCGGTCTGTACGTCTGTGAGTCGTGCGAGACGGCGATGAACGCGGACGTGAACGGTGCGGTGAACATTCGGAGAAAGATGACTCAGAGTCCCCCGACGGGGAATATGAGTAACGGCTGGTTGGCACAGCCCGGGGTCTTCCTGTTCGACCGCGAGAGCGGACGGTTCACACCGAGAGAACAGGGAGACTGCAAACCATAATATCCCACCGCTCGGGATTTCTCCGCCTTCAGGCGGAGGTGGATGTCAAGCGTTATGTCGACGGTTCTGTGGACCGGTCATCACTCATCAAGGACATCAAGAGCGGTGAGCGTTTCCTTGAGTTGCCGACGGCCGGCTGTATCCATCATCCGCAGTGGGGATCGCAGCGAGCCGACATCAAAGCCAGGATCACGTAATGCGAGTGCTGTTTTGACCCCAGCCATGTATGGCCCCTGTTTCAGTGCCGACCGAATATCAAAGATCGTCGATTGAAGATCCTGGGCCTGGTGTCTTTCCCCGGCTCTGTATGCCTCATACAACTCAACAACTAGCTCCGGAAAGACGTTTGCAACAGCACTGACAACACCAGCACAACCACGGTCAAGGCCGGACAGAAGCAGCGAGTCAGAGCCCACAAGAAAGGTCAACTCCGGATTGTCATCAATGGCCTGCGCAAGCCATGGCACATCCTTTGAGGAGTCTTTGATTCCAGCGACTCCGTCAATCGCCGCGAGTTCTGTGAGTGTTGTCAGCGATAGTGTGTTCCCGGTCGTGCTTGGAATATGATAGAGATACACGGGAATGTCGACGGCATCGGCCACCGCCTGATAGTGTGCAACCATGCCCTGGCTATCCACCGGATAATAGTATGGAGTGACAACAACAACCCCGTCAGCGCCAACCCGAGCGGCGTGTTTGGCGTGGGCAATGGTTTCTCGGGTACTTGGACAGCCGACACCAGCGATGACAGGGACATCTACGGCGGTGGTCACACAGTCGATTACCCGCCGTCGTTCATCCCCAGTGAGCATGGCAAATTCCCCATTTGTGCCAAGCGGAAAAACAGCCGTTGCGCCATGGTTGATGACAAACTGTGCATGGGCAACTGTCGCCTCCTCATCAACCGCACCGGTGGTGTCAAAGGCTGTAACAACCGGTGGAACAACGCCGTGGAGGGCAAGCGGATCGGCTGTTCCCGTATGGGGACCCGACGGTGACATATCCGGGGTTACCGGACTGATGTAATAAGGATGCCGTCCGGACCGACGATATAACCCCCGTTAAGTCGTTCTCACGAGCACTGGCGCCAGTCAAAAACCAGCCCCGTGCCGGGGAGATATATTGGCAAGCGTTATGCTGCGCCTGCCACGAAGCGTGAGCCACATCTTAGAGTGAGCTAAACTCAATGGCAGTTTTGATTGTTGTCTCGCCGGTCTCAAAAGCAGTGTCGAACGTATCGACAGAAGCAATAGTGGTGACATACGCCTCAAGAAACCATGACGGAAGCTCATTGAGAGTGTCAATCGCGGCCTCGAAGTGCTTTGGACCGGAGTTGACACTGCCAACAAGTGCCTTATTGCCCATAACCAGGTCTTTGTGTAGCCGTCCGCCGTCAATTGTAAACTCCCACGACTCCGGGACACCGAGTAATGCCGCAACGCCGTTTGGCGCCAAGGCCTCGATACTCTGGAAGGCGTGTTTCGCATAGCCTGTCGCTTCATATATTAGATCAGCGGGTCCGTAGACAGTTGGAATCTCGTCAACTGAAGTCTCGCGTGAGTCAATATAAGTAGCCCCAAGTCGTTCAATAATGTCAATTGATGGGTCCGGTCGATCACGACGGCCAAGACAGTAGACTTCCAGTGTGGGTTGTAACATCGCAACAGTCAGCAGTCCAAGCGGTCCATTACCAAGGATGACTGCTGTTTCCGGGGTCCATTCAAACGAAGAGCGGGACGCATAGGCCAGTTCAAGGGCCTTCTCGGAGATACTGAGTGGTTCGACAAGAAATCCCCACGGCGCGAGGTCGCGGGCAATCGGCACAAGAAATTCCGCTGGACTGGTGAAATATTCAGCCATGAATCCATGTGCACGGTCAATTCCTCGCTCAACGGTCGCGTCAGGGGGGGCCATATCGGCTTCGCCACGCTTGAAATACTCATTTTGCCCGGACGCGGGAGGACGACGGACGGTTGGGATAACAACGTCTCCTGTGTCAAATTGTGTTGTCGTTGGGTCCTCAACAACCCCAACTGCTTCATGCCCGAGCACAAGCTTGGACTCGCCTGGTGGTAGGCCGCCGTGGGCACCAGCAATAACCTCATGATCGGTCCCGTCAACGCCAACACGAAGGGTTCTGACGAGGACTTCTCCTGGATCAGGCTCCGGTTTCGGCATCTCGAGGCGCTGTGGCGTCTGGGTTGTCTCGGTGATGCCGATTGCATCCATAAAACGATGCTTGCGGTCAGCGCGAAAGTAACTACCGGTTACTGAGACAATGATAACGGGGGCTTACTTCTCTGGAAGTCAATCAAGTCTACAGGCGGAACAGGCCGAGTGTCTCAGGATCGGTCGGAACTCGTTGATTGCCGTGATGACAAGAGATCAGCAGCCTCTCGAATCACTTGCCCCGGAGGCGGTTCACGGTGGAGCTAAGCCATGGGAGAGCCCTTCTGTCCCCAGGTGGCAAACGGAACGTGGATTTTCAAGCTCCGTCGCGATATGGTCAGTCCGTATTGCCAACACGGAGCGTCTTGATAAGTGAGTACACCGGCACGCCGTCAATCGTGTCAATACCTTGCTTGTCGACCAAGACGACACATGCCACCGGCTTGCCACCATACTCGATAATTCGCTGGACGGTTTCGGTCATTGTCGTCCCACTGGTAATGGTATCATCAACGATGTAACAGTCTCGACCACGAAGGTCAGCAAAGTTCTGTGAGAACATACCTTGATGTTCTCCAATGTCATCATCCTCCCACTGATGTTTTCGCGGCGAATAAGCAGCAATATCGGTATCAAGTTCGCGAGCGACAACAGTTGCTAACGGTACGCCGGCTTTCTCAATACCGACGGTCAGGTCAACGGCTTCGCCCTGTTTGGAGAGTAAATCGGCCATTGCCTTGCCAGCGTATGATAGCCGGGCTGAATCACGCCCAACGGCACTCCAGTCAACATGGATATCCTGGGGGCCAACGGTGGTCTCGGTCTCGGTCGTCCCGGTATCGCTTCGCTCAACAAGCCAACTGGCTGTTTCTCGGGACACGTTTAGTTCATCGGCAATTTCACCCTTTGAGAACCCACGTTTGGAGAGATCATTCGCACTTTCAATGAGGTCGTCGACATTTCGCATACCGATGCTTATGCTTCAACAGTAATTCATTTTCCCCTTTACCGAGTTACTGACGGCTAATTGTTAACTTCTTGCCGATACTACACAGCATAATGGAACGCTATGATCAACTCTTCCGACTGTACAATAACTTTGATACAGCCGTATTACGCGCTCATCAGGAGTTTGTCGACTTGTTCCCCCCGGTCGACTCACGGGTAGCGCTGAATTACTGGCAGACAGTCAACGAGGAACTCACCAGTCAAAAAGAGGAGATTCAGGCGGCGTTTCCAACGGTTGGGCAAACATTTGCCTCACTGGCGGCGTTTGCAACCCGAGAGCAGGCTTTTACCGCGATGGATCTCTACACGAAGTACAATCGCGGTATCAATGTGCTTGTTCTTGACGTGGATGAAACGCTTCGGTCCGCCGGAAACACAGATAACGAAATCCCACGGGAGACGTGCAACATGCTGACTCGGTTTCATGAGGATGGCATTCCAATTATCATCTGTACAGGACAAACCTTAGAACATGTCAAAGGATTTCTTATTCAAGGCCTTGGCAATGAGATTATTCATTCCGGAAACGTCAGCATTGTCTACGAGGCCGGCACCGGGGTCTTTACACCCGGACACGGGGCTAATACCAAACAACTTCTTTATGAGGATCTAACAGCGGATGTTCAGACTGTCTTTAGCAAACTGCGAACACAGGCACTGCCACAAGCCCCGGAGTCAATTCAGCGAAACTGCCACTTACAGGGCAATGAATTTAATATTACTCTTAAGCCAAACTTTGAGACCGGAAGTAATCAGGCACGGGAGATTATAGATGAGGCGGTCGTCTATTTGCTTGATCTGCTTGAGGACTCACTCACGGAGATTGTTGATACATCCCCGATAGCCGGAATGGCACGCCAGTATTACGCCACTCAGGATCCGGAAATCCGCGAGGTATTAGAACGAACCGGTTCACAGCCGGATCTTGATCCGGATGCAATCCCGACAGCGTTTCAGGAGTACTTTGAGCGCATCGACGTGGCCTACTATGCGGGAGATGCCGCCGAGGTCGGTTCACTTGAACTTAACAAAGTCGCTGGTGTTGATGCTGCGCTTGATGTGCTTGGCATTACGGACCCGTTTGCACTGGTCATGGGCGATTCAAAAACCGATCTACGTGTGATGGAGTGGGCCAAACACAATGATATTGGCATTGCTGCTGCACCACATCATGCCTCCGAGGACGTACTCGCACACGTCATGGAAACTGACCATCTGCTTTTCAACCGAGGTGATGCCGGAGACATGCTTAAAACGGCCTATGCGCTGCACCTGTTGGCGACACTTGAGTAAAGTGTGAACCCGGGAGGACGGATGGGGCGACTAATTGGTACACTCCTGACGAAACTGACGAGCGTATTGCTAATGATCGGAAGTGACAACCCCCGCGTCAGTTGGGCCCTGACCATCATATCGAGTGACATACGTATCAAGTCTGTCGGGGTCATCGTTACCTGGAAGGGGAGTAGTTGCCGTCTCACAGGTCGCTTCAACGCCAAGATGTTCACAAACCAAGTCAGCCGTCGCCGCTGCCATCTGCCGATAGGTCGTGAGTTTACCTCCGACAATACTGGCAAAATTTGAGACCCCGTCTGACTCATGATCAAGTCGGAAGAACCCACGGGAAATACCACGGCGGTCCGTATCATCTTCGTGGGGAATATACAGTGGTCGCACGCCCCACCATGTCCGAACAATATCGGCATCAGCAAGTGGTGGCAGCATGGCTGCACACTCTGCGATTGATTGTTCAACTTCCCATGTGGCCTGTTCATACGCGTCCGGGTCCGACACCGGCACACTTGTTGTACCGGCAACAGCTTCGGTTTCATGTGGGACAATAATATCGCCATCATCGGGCTCGCGACACCGGTTTAATACCGGACCAAGGTGTGAGTATGCAAGTGAAACCATGACTCCCCGGGCCGGAGACATTGTAACATCAACGCCGGCCATTGCGGCAATCTCGCCAGCCCAAGCTCCGGCAGCATTGACAACATACTCTGGTTCGAGATCCGTTTCACCAGCGCCACCAATCCGTGCGGCCGTAATTCGGCCATTATCGAGTTCAAGATCCTCAAGTGGAGCCTGATGACGGATGGTCGCACCGTTGGCTTCCGCATCAGCGGCATTTGCGGCAACGAGTCGTGAGGGGTAGATTACCCCATCCGGGACCCGAAAGGCGCGTTCAACATCGTCTGCAAGATCCGGCACCATTTCATGGACAGTTGCCCGATCAAGGACTTCCGTGTCGATGCCAATCTCCTCGCAGGCCGTCCGCTTGGTTTCAAAATACTCCGCGGAGTCATCCGCAAGTTGTACGAACAATCCACCAGCATCACGGATACATTCCCCAGCAATCGCCCGTAGGATCTGATTTTCCTCAATACACTCCTGTGCACCGGTGGGATCGGACTCAGCATACCGGCCACCACTGTGCAACAGCCCGTGAGATCGGCCCGTTGTGCCACTCCCAAGTCCTCCCCGCTCAACGAGTGTGACATCGACATCGCGCAATGCGAGATCACGTGCAAGACCAACACCGGTTGCCCCCCCGCCGACAACCAGCACAGTCGTGGGTTGTGTCATCAACAACCATTATTTTCGAGAGGGATACATCTAGCGCTTCATCGGTTGCCAATGGAACACCTCCCAGCGTGTCTGTTTCCCGGCGCCTGTCCCAACCGCATGAGATACCTTCACTTGTTTGTATCAGCTTAATTGACCAGGGCTGCCTCAAGTAACTCAAGCGGGTGACGTATCTCATAGCCGGTTCCATGTTCCATCTGCATCGCACAGGTTGGACACTCGGTCACACCGGTTGTCCCCTCGGCAGCTTTCATGTGTTCGAACATGTCGCTGCCGATATCCATTGACTTCTCGTATTTTTCCTCCTTCCATCCATAAGTCCCTGAAATACCAGAACAGGAATCTCCCACATCCTCAACGGTAACGGCATCAACTTCGCCAAAGAGTTCGATCACCTGCCGATCGAGTCCTTGACTGCGGGCATGACATGGGGCGTGATAAGCAAACTCCTCGGCTAGTTCATTATCGATATCTGCATCAGCAAGAGCGCCACGAAGATTCTCGTGAATCCGGAGATACTCAACAGCCTCGAAGGTATGCGCAGCCACCTCGTCAACGCCGTCGATATCAAACAGTTCCGGATATTCTTGGCGAAGTGACATGGAACAGGAGGTACAGGAGGCGATCACGTCATAGCCCTCTGCGATAAGCTCCGACAGTGAGGAGATGTTGACTGTTGCGTGACGACGGGCATCATCAAGCATCCCGTTTGCAAACATGGGTGTCCCGGAGCATTTCTGCTCTGGGACCACCACCGCATATCCAAAGTACTCAAACACCCGAACCATGGCCTTGGCAACGGCAGGGGTATTGTAGTTTGCATAACAGCCATGGAAGTACGCAACCTGCTTGTCGGCCTCCGGCGACAGTCCACGGCGGCGGCGATGCTCTCGCGCCCGTGCTCTGGAGCCTTCGGCGCCGCCTTGCTTGGCCCACCACTCGCGGAACGTTTCGGTCGCGAATGCCGGGAACGCCCGTTCACTTGTAATACCGAGGGTCTTTTCCATAACCCAGCGTGCCGGGCCGAAGTTCATCACCGCGTTTGCGATACGGGGCATGGTGCTTGCCACCCGTGCTGACAGCCGATAATTCGCAAGAATACGATTTCGCCAGTAGGTTGGTGACAGCTTTGACATCACCGTACTAACATACTCTCCGCGAGCGGTGTTGTGCATCTGTGAGAGTGGCACCCCGGATGGGCAGGCTGTATCACACCGCATGCAGTTCGAACACTCCATGATCGAGTCATCGATCTCATACTCCTCCGCGTTCTGCTTAAGCCGCCACTGTTCAGGGCCCTGGAACTTGGGACCAGGGAATGTCTCGTCGACCTCAGCAACCGGACAGTCCGTATCACACGTTGAGCATTTATAACAGGAGTCAGCCCCGGGACGAAGGTCAAACGCATCGCTCTCGGTATGCAACGTGACTGGGTCAAACTCCTCATCTGCGTTCGATTCAACCGGATCGAAGTCTGTGGGTTCTGTGTCACTCATGATAGTTCCTGTGTAACCGCCTGTCCAGCCGCATAACCAGTTGCAATTGATACCCCGCTTCCGGATTTCTCGGCAGCAAAGTCATAGCCTCCTAACACTGCTCCCGCAGCACGGAGATTCGCAAATTCCGGACAACCATCGGCGGCGACCGGGCGAAGATCGGTGTCAGTGACAACGCCAAAGCGAGCAAACGTATGATCGCCGAACACGGATTTCTCGGCCCAGTCATACCGGCTATCTGGATGGGGGATATGACAGTCAAAGATTGGTTCGTGAACACCATCCCGATCGGACTCGACACCCTTGCCAACCAACCCCCCAGTGGCCAGGATGTACTGATCAGCACGGTAGGGAATACGTGCGTTGTTCTTATCAACAACGACTTGCTCAATGTGATCGCTCCCGTGATAGCCAACCACCGGATTTCCGGTTTCGATGTGTCCGCCGGCAGCATCAAGTGCTGTAAAAAGCGTATCCTCAAGCCGAAGTCCGGGTAACGATGGGGGCCCCATTGGAACCTCAAAGATCGCGGCGTCAAGTTGCTCAGCCAGTGTCTCACGGACTGTTGCCGTGGCATCATCACCAAGGATCGCTGGGAACCCAACACGTTGTTCGCCACGGAGATGTGATTTGACCCGGTCCGCAAGAGCCGCCCTGAGTGGACGCTGATGACCACGAATGGTCACATCAGCATTGGCATCAAGCAGCTTTGCATAGCGAGTGACCGCGGTATTAGGTGGGTACTCGCCTGGGAACTGGATTGTAACGCCACGAACCGCAAAAGGAACTCCGGCTGCGTCAAGATGAGCCGCGACATGTGGCGCATGAAAGTCAGCCAGCGACTCAAACCCGATGAGTATCATATCGCGGGTATCACTGGCAAGCCCAGCACGCGCACTGTCCGGGTACCGAGCTGTCGGTTTTACCGTCCCTCCATGGGTCGGCAGCAGGGCATTTGTATCGGTATGGTCGCCGTGATACTGTGGCACCACGGTATCAAAAAACTGCATTGCCTCACGAGTCTGCGTAACGCCGACCGTTCGGTATGGGTGGCCGGTTGATAGCTCCGGAATTGCCTCGTATGGATCAATGACCGGGCCATCGCTGGCCGGGGTATACCCAAGGATATCAATCAGTCCAGAGGCGTTTCGAAGGGTGCTTTGGCCGTATGAGAGCAGCCGAACATCAACATCCTGCTGTGCAACAACCAGTGCGCTTGTCAGTCCAGCCAGGCCACCACCGATGACAATGACATCCGATTCAATGGCCATGGCTACCCCCATCGGTCGCTACGTGTGGTTCGTCCTGGCCGTCGTCGAAGGCCTCGAATGCGATTGATGTACCATCGGCTGGATCGTGATCGCGGTTTTGCGTTGTTGCGTGCAATGCGTAGGTCAGCATTGCCTGTGAAAGCTGTTTACCCCACAGGGCGTGACGCTGGCCCTTCCAGCGCTCATGAAGAAGTTCGTCCCACGCAGCCCGGACAGTTAATTCATCGTACCTGGTTGCGTCATCATGACTGTCAGTGTCCGATCGATATAGCTCACCAGCCAGTCGATGGGAGCACAGTCCGCCCTGACAGGTGCCCATCGATGCTCGGGTTCTGATGCGAACGGCGTTGAGGTCGGAACCAGCCTGGGCAATTGCATCTTGAATTTCCGCTCGGGTCACGCCTTCACAGTTGCAAACAGTCGGATTGCTCTCAGTCGTATCCAATACCGCCTCTGCCCGGGATCCCAGTCGCTCGACACTCCGGCGGCCAATCGGTGATCGAAGTCCAAACTCATCCATGTAATCACGCAGCACAGAGAACTCCTCACTCCCCGGGAGTGGCACCTCATCGGTCCGACAAGTGGCATCGATACCGAATTTTGCACAGACATGATCGCTGGTCTCCTCGGCCATCATCCGGTAGGTTGTCAGTTTGCCCCCAACGACGCTTGTGAGTCCAGCTAGGTCATCTCGCTTATTATGATCAAGCAGGAAATAGTCCCGTGTAATATCCGTTGGGTCATCACTTCCGACGTCAGGGGGTTCATATAGCGGGCGCACACCCCAGTACGAGCGAATGGTGCGAGCATCAGCAAGTATTGGTACCAGTTCTTTGAGCGTATCAATCATGAGATCAACCTCCCACTGTTCCTCGGGGTAATCCTCTGGATCATCGACTTCCTCGTCTGTTGTTCCAAGAATGGCCGTGGTCTCGTGAGGGACGATAATATCAGCATCGCCTTTGGGGCGACAGCGGTTGATAACCGTATCAACCTGACGGACGTTCATAACCGTCATTACGCCCTTTGAGGGGCGTACCGCAATATCGACCCCAGCCATCGCACCAATCTGCCCGGCCCAGGCGCCGGCGGCGTTGACCACATGGTCGGCGTGGAGTGTCTCGGTTGTTCCTTCCGTTCCATGTACATGTTTGCCAGGCCCGGAGGCATGTTCAACCTCAACACCAACAACGCGATTGTCCTCAATATGTAGGTCTGTGACCGTTGAGTGTGTTTCAATACGGGCCCCATGGTCCTGCGCACTGGCAGCATTTGCTACAACCAGTCGAAACGGATCAATCGCCCCATCCGGTACGGTAATTGCTTTCTCAATATCTGCCGCCAAGTGTGGCTCCTGCGATCGGGCCTGATCTCCGGAAAGGACCTCAGCGGGAATATCACAGGCGTGGCAGCCGTTGAGTTTCTTCTGAAAGTACTCCTCGGAATCCTCAGGACGTTTGATGAAGAGACCGCCGGTCATCTCGATACAATGATCAGCAATTTCGCGAAGAATCCGATTTTCGCGGATGCACTCCGTGGCGCTTGCCCGGTCGGAGACGGCATACCGGCCGCCACTATGCAGCAAGCCATGCATTCGGCCGGTTGTTCCATGTGTTAGGTTGCCCTGTTCAAGCAGGGTCACATCGAGACCGCGCATTGCTAAGTCCCTCGCGATCCCAATACCGGTTGACCCGCCGCCGATAATGACGATATGCGGCGTCGATGTCATTTCGTTTATCCTGTTTCCCGGTCCAATTCACTTTATTTTATCGGTGGATTCCTAATACTGGTAAATGGCACAGGCGACCAGTATCGCCCGACAAAGCGCCGATTGGGGCTATACGGGCGGACGATAGTTGACTATGAGCCCGGCGACACTGATCAGCCTTCTCTAGTCGGATGTAATGAGTCGGTACAAATCGGCCATAGCCACGCAATAGTATATCGTTGCTGATATGAACCGTATAATCACTGACGTACTATTGGTACCTGAACACCCCCAATTTGGCGGGAAACTGGTCTTCAATAATGCAATCGTGTGCATACAGCATGAAAATAATCGATCATAGTATTGGCTAAAAGCGGCCAGCGCACATCTTGTGTGGATAAGTAGTGTTTGTTTATCGCTACACCCTGATATTCAGGTAAAGTTTATAATCTTCCATGTGTGTTACCATCACAGCGGCATCCACAGTCGTTGTGCCGTTTCAACAGAGGGGTTATACATATGTCACACACCTACGTCGGCGCTATTGATCAGGGGACGACCGGAACCCGGTTTATGATCTTTGATCATAGCGGCGAAGTTGTCGCAAACGCATACGAAACACACGAACAGATCTATCCTGAACCCGGCTGGGTTGAACACGATCCACTTGAGATCTGGAAGAATACACAGACTGTCGTACAAGACGGACTGGACCGTGGGGGGATTGATCCAACCCAACTGGAGGCTATCGGTATTGCAAACCAACGTGAAACGACGATTCTCTGGGACCCACAAACTGGAAAGCCAATTTACAATGCCCTCGTATGGCAGGACCGGCGAACCACCGATCGCGTTGAGGAACTTGAAGAGGCCGGTGCTGTTGACTGGATTCGCCAGAAGACGGGGCTTGAGGCCGATGCCTACTTTTCAGCGACAAAGATTGAGTGGATTCTCGATAACGCCGAACCGCTCAAACTGCGTACCGTTCGCCCTGATAACCTCCGTGACCGAGCACGGACAGGGAAGCTTATGATGGGCACCCCGGACAGTTGGCTGATTTACAAGCTTACGGGCAATCATATCACGGACGTTACAAATGCCTCGCGGACAATGTTGTATAATATCCATGATATGGAGTGGGATGATGAGCTGCTCGCGGAGTTTACCATCCCACGAGAACTGCTACCAGAGGTTCGTCCCTCGTCAGATACAGCCTTCTATGGGTATACCGACCCCGATGGATTTCTTGGGGCGAAAATCCCGGTTGCGGGGGCCCTCGGTGATCAGCAAGCAGCCTTGTTCGGACAGACCTGCTTCGACAGGGGGGATGCAAAGAACACCTATGGCACCGGTGCCTTCTACCTGATGAACACCGGCAACGAGGCGGTAACGTCCGATAATGGCTTGCTAACGACTGTTGGCTTCCAGTTGTCAGGAGAGCCGGTTCAGTACGCACTTGAGGGGTCAATTTTCATCGCTGGGGCGGCCATTGAGTGGCTTGAGGATGTCGACCTGATTAACAACGCGGCCCAAACAGCTGAACTGGCCCGCTCAGTTGACTCAACAGAGGATGTCTACGTTGTTCCAGCATTTGCTGGGCTTGGGGCCCCACACTGGGATGGACGAGCCCGAGGGACGATTGTTGGGCTCACACGCGGGACCAAGCGAGCACATATTGTTCGCGCAACACTGGAGTCAATTGCCCATCGTACACGTGATCTTGCTGAGGCAATGGAAGCTGACTCTGGAGTTGAGACAACTACCCTCCGTGTTGATGGTGGCGCGGTCAAGAATAATTTCCTCTGTCAACTGCAAGCAGATACCCTTCAGACCGGTATTGTCCGACCACAGGTCGATGAGACAACGGCCTTGGGCGCCGCCTATGCGGCTGGCCTTGCAGTGGAGTACTGGACCAGCATTGATGAGCTTCGCTCCAACTGGCAGGTTGACCGCCAGTTTGACCCAACTATGCCGGCTGAAAAGGCCGACAAACAGTACGACCGATGGAATGAGGCGGTGACACGGTCACTTGATTGGGCTCAGGAGGAATGACACATGTACGATGCGATCATCCTTCAGGTCCCGCTGTTAGAGATGCCATGGGAGGAGTTTATTCTATTGTTGATTACAGCGTTGGCTGGGGGAGCGTTTGGTGCTGCGCTTGGTGCGTTGCCAGCGTTTATTTTTACCGGCTTCGTGGTGTTCCTTGGCGAGGGAGTCGCGATCTTACAACGTGAGCTGACCGGCACTGTCGAGGTCATTCCACAGGGTGAACTCGCAGCTGGAATCACCGGCGTACTTGGATTTGGCGCTATTACGGGCCCTCACATTGCGTTTGCTGGTGGCGTCGCCGCAACAGCTTATGCTGGCAAAAAATACCCGGAGATGGAACCCGACGGCTGGGATTATCACTTTGGTAAGAATATCCTCTACGCCTTCGGGACCAAACCTGATATCCTGGCAGTGGGGGCTCTTTTCGGAGCCCTTGGAATGCTTATTACTCGCGTTGGCAACGCTTTGATTATTGCCAGTGGCGTCCCGTTGACCGATTTTATTGCGTTTTCTGTCGTTGCCACAGCGCTCATCGCCCGGGTGGCATTTGGCTATCCACTTATTGGACGGCCGGCCGGATCAACGCTCATCGATATGTCTCCATTTGAACGTGAGGTGCCACATGCCTCCGCTGATGGTGGTGAAGTGCCTATCGAGCATCAAAACCGTCTGGCAACTGAGCCATGGCTGCCCCATCAGTACAAGTGGCCAGGCGTGGCAACGATTGGACTTGTTGGTGGCATCTTGGGTGGATATATATATATTCAGACAAGCAGTATTTTCCTTGGATATGCCATTTCCGCGATTAGCCTGTTGTTCCTCAATCTAGGCGTTGAGAAGATCCCGGTAACACATCATATCACTCTGATCGGGGCCGTCGGTGCTGTGGTGGTTCTTCCTGCGGCCGGAGCTGTGCCCGCATTGCTTGCGGCTGGCGTGTTTGGGCTTATCAGTGGGCTGTTGGGAGAAGTCACCCAACGGATCTTCTATGCACACTCCGGGACACACGTTGATCCACCCGCAATGGCAATTACCATCGCGATGACAATAGTGGTTATACTGTCCATTGCAGGTGTGTTCCCAAATGCGGGCTACCTATAGTCAAGACAATCATCGTCTTTTTCCCCGTCTGCTTTCGATGACCGATTATAGATACACGCGTCACCATGGATATCAATGCACGCATACGACGGCGCTGGCGGCAAGAAAACCGACCTAAACTCATCCGGGAGTATGCGGCCATCTCACCGGTTGCACATATCGATGAGCCGGCGGACCGCGGCCTGGTCATCGAACGGCTGCTTGATCACCTTGATCCCATCTTTGAGACGGAACTGCCGCCAAATGCGTATGTTTATGGCCCCGCCGGGGCCGGCAAGTCCGCGGTTGTCACTGCCTTATTTACTCATCTCAAGCAGTTCTCGCCAAAGGCCCGGTCGGTGATTCATACAAGTACACGGGTGACCTCAGCCACTTCGGTCCGGTTTCTCTACGTCGACCGGCGTCAGATTGCAAGCGAGTTTGACCTCTATCACACGTTGCTTGATAACCTCGTCAACGAGTCGGTGCCACGACACGGGATCAGCACAAATGAGCTTCTCCTCCGACTGCAGAATGTGATCGAGGGGACACGCCGTGGGACCGTTGTTGCGGTTGATCACATTGATGAACGCACACCAAGTGAAGCGATTGATTTTGATGAGCTTGTGACCGGACCATTGCAGAATCTGAGCTGGCTTATGATTGGCCGCACGGCTCCAGCAGAGTCTGCGTTCACCGACCAGGTAGCCACCTGTATTCATGTTGAACCTTACCAACGCCAGACGCTCACCGATGTGTTGATGACCCGGGCCTCAGAGGGCCTCACGCAGCAGGCCCTAAATCATGAGCTGGCACAGAAGATTGCCGTCTGGGCGGAAGGAAATGCACATGACGCGCTGGCTGTCTTGTGTATTGCTGCCGACCAGGCCCAGCAGGCCGGGAAAACACGGCTAACATCAGCTGAGATAACAGCAGCAATTGACGAGGTGCCACAACCATCGGTTTCGCTTGGCCAAGTACTGGCCTTGCCGGAGAACAAACAGGCCGTGTTACGAACTCTTGTGGATCTTGATCCGAGTGATCGCCAGTCGGTCACTGCCACCACGGAGGCAATTAGCGCCTGCGATGCGGTTGAGCTGGCTCCGGATACTGTCAAACGCTTTTTATATGAATTAGCTGAAACTGGGGTCGTCAAGCGGGTCAGCATGGAGTCGTCAACCGGCAAGGGGCGACCACCAAGCCGTCTTGAATTGCGCTTTCCGCCAACGGCCTTTCGCCGGCTATACGATCCACAGGAGTGATGTGCCAATAACAGCTGGTATTGATACTATCATAGAGACTATATAAATCCAAGCACCCTGAGCTGCCAGACGAAGACAAGTCCTAAGACAGCCATAATCGTCTGATGCACGCGAGCGATGGCTGACCAGTACCCACGCACCCAGGCAACTGGCAGGCTAAGGCCTGTAAGCAGCGTCAATAAAACGATCACCGGCGGCAATAGCTGGGCAATCTGTAGTGAGGGTGGCTGAGTGATCACCGCACGATTGCCACCAAGAGCAAGTCCCAACGTGAGCAGGCCAACAAAAGCAATCGAGACGATACACAGACTAGCGCTTACGGCCCTGAACAGCCACCGTGGATCGGTATATCGGTCGGTGATCATTGCTTGTCCTCTTCGGATGGATGCTGCTGCGCTGGCTGATCAGGCATATCGTCCTGTGGTTGGGGATTATTCTCATTCTCCGATGAATGCTGATGGGCCTGCCAGTATTGCCACCCGCGGTAGCCACTCCATCCAACAATGGAGGTGAGAAATCCAGCAAGTGGGCCGCCAAGTCCAATCCCGGTGACACCCTGCTGTTCGGCGGTTGAGGCCGGTAGAAATGATGAGGTGGCTGATGCGGCGTGCAGTTTGGTTACCGTCCCGTCTTCAATGGTGCATGCTAAGACCCCATCACCGTCACGCTCATGATAGACATATGGGGCTGTCTCAACGAATCGCCGTGTCCCCGACTGCGTCTGAGCAGTGATGCCTCCGGGTTCATCCGGCGTGATCTGCACATTGCCAAGACGCTGAATAACTTCACCGATGCCAGCTCCCTGCATTGTTGAGCGATATTCACCAGCAATCTGCCGGGCATGAGTGGGCGATGGTGAGTACTCGCTTGTTGCCGGCTGCGAGGCAGTTGTATAGAGATCATATTCAGTCAGCAGTTCTGCAACCGGTGTTACGGGGCTTACCCCACTTGTGTTATAGCCAATAAATACACCAACCGATGCCGTCGGTATCAGTACCATATAAGCGACGTAAGACAGCCGGCCTCCGGAATGGCCGATACCGGGATCCCACGGATGCCCTGTCTCATAGAACCCAAATCTCCAGCCATTTACTGCCGGGTGACGGTCGAACTGTTGACGATGCATCTGTTGCATTGTGTCTGCGGCAAGTATGCGACTGTTCCCAACGGTCCCACTATTAAGATGCGCTCGCATGAACAAAGCCATATCCGTCGCCGTGGCCCCCATTGAGCCTGCCGGACGCCAGTTGACATACACCGGGTCAGCCACTTGCGGCTGATCACCGACCAAACGATGTGGACTCGCAACCGTTCCCGGACGCGTGTCCGGAGCCGGATCCTGGAAGGTACTATGGGTCATCCCCAATGGCTCAAAGATCTGCTCACGAACATAGCGCTCAAACGGCACCTCAAAGGCCTCTTCAACGATGTGGCCAGCCAGTGTTGCACCATAGTTTGAGTATGCAACGACCTCTCCTGGCGGTCGAACACGATCCGGCGCGGCGTCAACAAGGGCAGTTTCTAGCGGTGTCCGACGACTCGGATCGGTCACCATCCCTGGATTTGGGATCCACTCGAAACCAGCAGTATGCGTTCCAAGATGTCGGAGAGTGACCGGGGTCTCAAAGGTTGCTGGGACCTGAACCCGAGAATCGGTCAAATAGGCATTGACATCCGCATCAAGATCAAGGACGCCCTGCTCAACGCCTTGCATAACCGCGGTAAAGGTGATTGGCTTGGCGATCGAACCAATCAGAAATCGCGTGTTATCGGCGGTAACCGGCTGCCCGGTATCGATGTTTGCATCACCATACCCCTTTGTTAGCACAGTCTCATCGTTTTCAACAATCGCGACTGCTGCTCCTGGAATCCGGTTGTTAATCCGTGGTGTCAGGATATCATCAACGACCGACTCAAGCTGGGTAGCATCCTGAAAGACACGCGGGTCGTCACGGGCCACGGCGGTCCCTTGTATGCTATGCCCAAGGCCTGCCGTGGCAAGCGCCGTAAGCAAGGCCCGTCGATGCATAGCTAATGTATTGGGAGAGGCAATAAAAAAGCCGAAGACGCGTCACACAGTGCGCAACGACTGGGGGAGTTGATGAGATCCCACAACTGATCATGAATTCCAAGCTCATCCGGTTACATCACAGCGTCACGTTCTGTGGAACATTGAGACCGGAATCCAGCCCTGATCGGGCCAATCAAGCTGTTGCTGCAAGTTCTTGTAATGCCTCGGCTCGACTACGCCGTTGTTCGATCTCGGCTTCGAACGCATC
>JBEQBL010000012.1:16276-17683 GCA_041639835.1 Salinarchaeum sp. | reverse complement strand
CGGATGTTGAGACCCTTGCAGCAACACTCACAGAGCAAGAGACAGACGACGATACCGAGGCTGAATCGGAGCAGCCGGATATCGATGCCTTAGAGGAGACTGTTGAGACACTGAGAGCGACACTCATGGACTGTCGTGGTCCGTATGCTTCAGACGTTGTTGACACCCTTGAGGAAGCCATTTCATCGATTAAGACGCAGGAGCTAACCGCCAACGGGCGTGTGGCTGTTCAGTCAGCTGTCAATGAGGCACTCTCGGAAATGGATGTGGCGGTTGATCAACTGACGGCTGATAATCCCGCTGTAGCACCGATTATTGAGCATCTATCTACGGTCCAAGAGCGGATTGCCGCCCGCGAGACTGACCCTGATGCGGATGCTGACTGGATTCAGCGCCACCTTGCCGCTGTTGATGCTCTGACCGAGGCGATTGATGATGCTGAGGTCTGGGACGATCTGACCGTCCAGCAGAAACTCGAACAACAAGGGTTCTATGACATCGTTGAAGAGCGACGTGACTTTCCACCAGAACTCAGTGCGATCAAGGCCTATGAAAAACGCGGTGAGGCTGAGCCAATTCTGCTAGCGCTTGACATGCTTGACTCCGATTTCATGGAGGAATACTGTATGGAAGCGTTGGGCCGATTGCGTGCCACAGAGGCGGTTGATGAGCTCACAAGCCGCGCCAACCGGCGTAATGAAACCGCCATTGAGGCCCTTGGCCGTATCGGCAGCGACGAGGCCGTTGATGCATTGCTCAAGCATATTGATGGGAACTTAGCGTTGCAAGTGGCCAGTCTTCGTGCCCTTGGTCAGGTTGGCAGTCCCGAACCGGTTCCGGATATCGCCGAGGTGGCGACAACGGGTGAGACCGCCCAAGTCCGATCAATGGCCGCGCGTGCCTTGGGCATGATCGGCGATACGCGTGCGATTCCGGTCTTGGAACAGCTCCTGACCGATGATAATAACCCAATAGTGCGCCAGAATGCTGGGTGGGCGCTATCACAGATTCAAACACCACGGGCACTGGCCGCCGTTGAGCGTCATCCTGATGCGCAGTCACTGCGTGCCTCTCCGGATCGTATGCGGCCCTGACCGCATCGCCGGAACATCCACATACTGGAGTGAGATAGTTATAATATCCTCAGCATGACTGACCGTACTCGCGCCCACGTGCTCGTTTCCGGACGTGTACAAGGGGTCTATTTTCGCGCAACGACACAACAGACCGCCGATGAAGCTGGTGTTGATGGCTGGGTTTACAATCGCGATGATGGCCGTGTCGAAGCTGTATTCGAAGGTCCGCCATCAGCCGTTGAACAGCTGGTTGAGTTCTGTCACACTGGTTCCCCGGCTGCGGTCGTTGAGGATGTTGCGGTCAATTATGATGATCCGCGTGGGATCGACG
>JBEQBL010000012.1:0-16266 GCA_041639835.1 Salinarchaeum sp. | reverse complement strand
TTCGAGATCCGGCGGTAACAGAACGTTCTGTGTTGATCGATCGCCTGACACAGCGGGCGTTTGAGTGTATCCTTGGGAGTGGTTGTGATCATTGTTCCGGGGGGAGAACTGGGTGTGTTTTTGCCGATGGGGGCATACAGGGAGGTATGCGCTCAACCGACCGTCTTGATACGGTACTTGCTGATCACAACGCCGATGGGTATCTGTTTGATACCAATGACAATTCCGACCAGTACTATCTCTCCGGCTTTACCGCTCCGGATCCGTTCATTTCATGTTATCGACCGGAGGGGCTGTCATTGTTTGTCTCCGGGCTTGAGTATGGACGGGCAACCGCTGAAAGTCGAGCGACGGATGTCAGCCGATATAGTGACTATGCGTATCGGTCATTAGTCGATGAACATGGGCCAACCGATGGCCGTATTGCGGCGATCGCTCGGTTCCTCTCCGATCGGGATGTTGAATCGGTCCTAGTTCCCGAACGGTTTCCGATAGTTACGGCTGATGGACTCCGCGAGCATGGTATTACTGTTCAGCCTGAATCCGAGCAGACGATTACGAAACTTCGTGCCCGAAAGACCGATACGGAACTTGCAGCCATTGAGGCCGTCCAGCGTGCCAATGAATCCGCCATGACACAGGCCCAAGACATGATTGCCTCGGCAACAGTTGGTGACGACAAGGTACTTTACTATGATGATGAGGCCCTTACAAGTGAGCGGATTAAGCGGGCAATTGAGCATACGCTTATCGATGCCGATTGCGTTCTTGAGGAGACTATCGTCGCTGGCGGAGCCGATGCTGCTGATCCGCATAACCGCGGGAGTGGTCCACTTAGGGCTGATCACCCGATTGTTGTCGATATTTTCCCCCGCGGGAAAGACAGCCGGTATCATGCGGATATGACCCGGACATTTATTGCCGAGACACCGTCATCGGAGCTGGCAACCCGATATGACCTCACCCGGGAAGCTAAAGCGGCTGCTTTGGACGCTATTGAGCCCGGTGTAACCGGGGCAGCGGTCCACGAGGCCGTCTGTGAGGTCTATGAAAATGCTGGCTATGCGACATTACGGTCAGATCCCCAGACGGAAGTTGGGTTTATCCACGGAACCGGCCATGGCGTTGGACTTGATGTTCATGAGTACCCGCGACTCAACCCGGATGGCGGAACGCTCAAGCCGGGGCATGTTGTCACGGTTGAACCGGGATTATACGATCCTGAGGTCGGTGGTATTCGGCTCGAGGATCTGGTTGTCGTTACGGATACCGACGATGGATACCGAAACCTGACCGCGTACCCAATGTCCTTCCAGGCGAACTGAGTCTTCCGATACCGACGAGTATCACTCTACCACCGGGCTAAAGTCCACCTGACGAGCATCTTCCATGGCCCGCTGTGCAGCTTCGTCAATATCAAACTCCCGAACAACGTCCCCATTACGAAGCAGCGGCTCCATCAATGCGTCGCCATCTGCTGGTCCGGCATGGCTGGCAAGCTTGATATGATGGCCCCCATCCGGGGTTCGATACACGGCTTTGGTACCGCTAAGTTTGCCGCGCTTGGCGGCTGGTTCACCCTCTCGTTCAACAATATCCAGAGCAAAATCAACCGAACCGGCCGTACTTACATAGCTCCCGATCCCGAATCCATCAGCATACGGTCGGAGTTGGCGAATCTCCCGTGGTGTGAGCCCACCGCTGACAAAGACCTCAATATCCTCGTGGCCACGTGCGGCAAGTTCCCATTGGACCTCCCGTAGAATATGCGCAAAGTCTCCGCGTCGTGACCCTGTTGTATCAAGCCGAACGGCAGCAAGATCATCTCCGAGGGCGTCAACGGCCTGTAGTGTCTCATCCACCTCATCAGAGTATGTATCACACAGCGCGATCCTCGCGACCGATTCGGGAAGGGCCTGATTGAACGCCTGCCAGGCATCAGTCTGGTTGTTCCGCCCATAACAGATAATAAGCGCATGTGGCATGGTCCCGCCAGCGTCACGATTGAGTAACTCTCCAGCAGCCACATTCGAGAACCCATCAAGTCCTCCGATCAGTGCCGACCGCTCAATCATCCCAGCAATGGCTGGATTCACACGTCTGGTGCCAAAGCTAACGACTGATGTATCCGGTGCTGCCCGCCTGGCTCGTAGTGCGTTGGTGGCGACTGCTGAGGCGTGTGACAGAAAGCCAAGTAAGGCCGTCTCATAGACCGCAAAATCACGATATGCACCCTCAATTCGCAAGACAGGTCCGCCATCGAAGAGTGTTCCTTCCGGAAGCGCATCAACATCGACCGGACATCCTGAGAGTAATGCGGCGACATTGTTGAGTCCGGCAAGGACCTCAAAGGTTCCAGTCGGAAATTGATCAGCTGTCACCTCCGCGATGACGTGTGGATTGCGATTATCGGCCTCAAGTGTTTCAACTGTCCGCTGAAAATACGCGTCCGTCGCTCGCCCCTCCCGAATGGCCTCCGGGAGGACGATATCAAACTCCGCCATATCGAAGGGCATACTGGCGAGTGATTAAAGCCTGCGGGGGAGCGATCCGTTTTTGCCTCCGCGTTGGCAACGCTTGCATAATGGAGGTTCTGGTGGTCGGAGCTGGGCAGATGGGACGCTGGATTGCGTCCCTTGGGCCATGGCAACCGACATTTGTTGATGTTGACCACGCGACCGCACAGGCCGCTGCTGAGGCGGCTGATGGGGCTGTGCTTGATCCTGAGAGTCAGCGGCAATTCGATATTGTCTGTATCGCCGTGCCGATGTCTGCCGCTGCCGCTGCGGTTGCCGAATACGCCCCCCGGGCGCGTGAAGCCGTTATCGACGTCACCGGTGAGATGCGGACCGTGCTTGAGGCGATGACAGCCCATGCGTCAGATCGACAGCGGGCGAGTTTTCATCCTTTGTTTGCTGCCTCAAACGCCCCTGGGAACGTTGCTGTTGTCATTGATGTGCCTGGACCAGCGATCACAGCCGTTATCGACGCCTTAGAGGCTGCTGGTAACCGGGTTGTTGAGACAACCCCGGATGAGCATGATCAGGCGATGCAGTCGATTCAGGCAGCCGCCCATACAGCGATTCTTGCGTATGGGATCGCCCGTGAGACGGTCCCTGCTGGGTTTGAGACCCCAATTTCGGAGACACTTGATGAGCTTGTTATGCAGGTAACTAACGGGAACCCGGCAGTATACAGAGAAATTCAACAACAGTTCGATGGTGCTGAGATGGTTGCTGCAGCGGCAGCCCGCATTGCCGACGCCGATGCAGACACCTTCGATGAACTATACGAAACTGCTCGACTGGACCCATAGCGTCGTATGGTTGATCATAGTGCGATCCGTGATACCGCAAAGTATCTTCGGCATGTTCGACCACTTGATCCCGATGAGATCCAAACGTATGTTGAGGCCCATCCGGCGGTTATCCGACAGGTACTCCGTGAATCAGCCGTCGAACTTGGACTCATCGAGCGCCCGGACGGGACCTTTGTTCCTGTCCCAGACGAGCCCGTCTCACCGACAGAGGGTCCGATTGAGGCTCTCCCAGATCGGTACCAGCAGTGTCTTGATGCACTGCTCACAGACGCCTTTGGCCCGGAGTGGCCACAGGGCGCCAGTGGCGACAAGCTTCGTCAAACGATCCGTCAACTCAAGGATGCATATTACCGCCAGCAGCCTGTCGAATATGATCGCACAGCGGCCTTTGGCTATGCGATCTACCATCTTGCGGATTATTATGCTGCTATCCAGTATGTCCTCCGTGAACTGACGACCGCCGGGCTTCTTCCCCGATCACTTCGCGTTCTTGATGTTGGTGCTGGCGTTGGCGGCCCAGCCATTGGCCTTTTTGATGCAGTGCCATCGGACGCGCTTGTCGAGTATCACGCCATTGAGCCCAGTGACCCGGCAGCAGAGATCCTGACAGCCATGCTCGAGAACACTGGCCCAAATGTTCATACACGTACTGATCAACATCGTGCCGAGACAGCACATCCAGATGGGCCATATGATCTTATTCTCTTTGCCAATGTTCTCAGCGAACTTGATGATCCGGTGGCTGTTGCCAGACGTTACTATGAGCATCTTGCTGCCGATGGAACGATGTTGCTGCTGTCGCCAGCAGATCGGAATACAACTCGAACATTACGCACTGTTGAGCGTGCCCTTGTTGACGATGGCCCGGCCACGATGTTTTCCCCAACGCTCCGTCTTTGGCCTGATGCTCAGCCCACCGATGAGGGCTGGTCGTTTGCTACCGCTCCGAAGCTAGCCCCACCGGCTGCACAGCGTCGGTTACAAGCTGCTGCGCCACCGGCGACCGATCCGGAGACATTTCTCAACACGAGCGTCAAATATGCGTATGCGTTGCTTCGCACTGATGGTCACCAGCGAATCCCGGCCACCCCCGATGAAACAACGTGGGCCAAACTCGCCGGCTCTGATGATCGAGTTGGTGCTCGTGTTGATCTTATGACCGTGAAACTCAGTGTCGACCTTGCTGATACCGGCAATCCGTTGTACCGGATTGGAGATGGCAGTCAGTCAACCGATCACTTTGCTGTTCTCACTCATGAAACAGCACTGAACCGCGCCCTTCAGGAGGCGCCCTATGGGGCTGTACTGTTGATTGAATCCGGGCTTGTGCTCTGGAATGCGGATGAATCGGCATACAATATTGTTATTGATGATGAAACCGTCGTTGACGCGGTTGAGCCTTGACCACCTGTCAGGACTGACTCCCGGGGGAGCCAGCGTCATTTCCTGCCCTTGGTGCCGGAGTGTTTTTTGCTCCTGGCCGGGTCAACCAGTGCATGGACCAGGTGGAGGATCCAACTATCCTCCTGACGAACGATGATGGTATCACAAGCGAAGGGCTGACTGCACTCCAGCAGGGACTCGCTGATATCGGCGAGGTCATTGTCGCTGCCCCAGTGGCTGATCAGAGCCATGCTGGTCGTGCACTCTCCTGGGAAGTACCTGTTGAAGAACATGAGTTTGGCTATGCTATTGATGGCACGCCGACGGACTGTATCATCGTCGGGATCGAAGCCCTCGACATCGATCCGGATATTGTCGTTGCAGGCATCAACAAGGGAGCGAATATCGGTGGCTACGTGCTTGGCCGCTCGGGCACTGTGAGTGCTGCTGTTGAAGCCGCCTTTTTCGATATCCCCGCGATTGCCGCTTCACTGTATGTGCCGCCAAGTGCCGGTGATATTGATACGGTGTCGTTTGATGAACCGGCCTATGCAGATGCTGTCGACGCGATACAGTATCTCGTTGATCGGAGTCTTGGAGCCGGTGTTTTTGAGACGGCCGATTATCTCAACGTTAATATCCCCTATGCTGAGACTCCTGTTACGGATATGCGGGTCACCTATCCGTCTCGCCGGTATGAAATGAGTGCTCGACACAATGGTAATGAGGCGGTCCTTGTCGACCGGATTTGGGAACTTATCGCTGCCGGTGATCTCGATGAACAAGCCGGCACTGATCGACACGCGATTTTAGCGGGTGATATTAGCGTCTCACCATTGCAAGTTCCTCATGGGAGTGATCCGGACCCGACACTCACTGAACTTGCGACCACCTATCCGCCCGGTGAGCCATCTAGCCACCAGTAAACTGCGCCAACAGGTTATTATCCACTTCTGTCGAAGTTTTCAGGAATGGGGTCACTTGATGCACTTTTCACCCCCGCATCAGTCGGACTTGTCGGGGCAACAGACCGGCCGGGATCGGTCGGACGAGCGATTTATGAGAACCTCATCGCAACGTTTGATGGCTCAATCTACCCGATCAATCCAAACCGTGACTCTGTGTTTACTCGGGAGTGTTATCCATCGGTTGCCGAGGCTCCGCCGTTTGAACTCGCGGTTGTTGCTGTTCCGCCGGAGTCAGCAATAGATGTCGTCCACGCGGCCGGCAAGAACGGTGTTGCTGGGATTGTTATGATTACTGCGGGCTTTGCTGAACATGATGATGCCGGAGCGACACGAGAGGCTGACCTGATAGCGGCGGCAGCGGCGCATGATCTGCCAGTTATTGGCCCAAATAGTCTGGGTGTTGCGAGCACGCCAATTGGACTTAATGCCACCTTCTCGCCCACTCGGCCCCACCCCGGGTCTGTTTCCCTGCTTAGCCAGTCTGGCGCCTTTGTGACTGCTGCAATCGACTGGGCCAATTATCATGATCTTGGCTTCCGTCATATCGTGTCGCTGGGGAACAAAGCCGTTGTTGATGCGACAGATGTCATTGAGTACTGGGATACTGACCCCGGCACGGACGTCATCATCGGGTATCTCGAGGGCATCGATCGTGGGCGGGCATTTATTAACGCGGCAACTGCGGCGACCCCGGAGACACCAATTGTCTGTATTAAAGCCGGCCGGAGCACAGTTGGTGCGCGGGCGGCGGCTTCGCATACTGGGACGATTGCTGGCAGTGATCGTGCGTATGATGCCGCGTTCGCACAAGCTGGTGTCCGCCGTGTTGGCCGCGCGGAAACCCTGTTTAACCATGCACAGATGCTCGCTGAGTTCCCCCCGCTGCAGACGAAGTCGGTGGCTGTTGTCACAAACGCTGGTGGCCCCGGCGTGATGGCGGCAGATGCCATTGCTGCGGGGCCACTTACATTAGCGACACTGCATGAGTCAACGACAACACATCTTCAATCGGTGCTTCCAGCTGCAGCAACGGTTGATAATCCAATTGATGTTGTTGGTGACGCTGATGCCGATCGGTTTCAGGCGGCGATTCAGGCAGCGGCTGCTGATGCATCGGTTGGCAGCGTTCTTGTCGTGGCCGCTCCAACGGCTGTGCTCTCATATCCGGAGTTAGCGAGGGTTATTGGCGATCTTCGCCAACAGACCACTCTCCCGGTTGTTGCCTGTCTGATGGGTGGGAGTCAAGCCGCCGAGGCCGGAACCGAACTGACCAACAGCAGCGTCCCAAATTATGTTGATCCGGTCCGTGCAACCGATGGACTTGCTACTTTAGCCCACACAGAACAGCCATCGACGTCCACCCCCTCACCGCCGGCATATGACGATGTTCGGCCAGATCTGGCGCGTGATATCATTGCCGCACACCGTGAAACGGGGACCGTGCAACTTGGTGTTGAGGCTATGGGGATTCTTGATGCCTATGGCATCTCGACGCCTCACAGTGAGATTGTCACCTCCTCATCTGCCGCCCAACAAGCCGCCAAGCGGATCGGTGGTCCTGTCGTAATGAAAGTTGTCAGCCCTGACATTGTCCACAAATCGGATATTGACGGGGTTGAGGTTGATATCCCACCTGGGGCTGTTGCGGACACGTATGAACGCCTACAGACACGTGTTCAGCAACACCAGCCATCGGCAACCGTATCAGGTATTCAAATTCAGGAACACATTGCCCTTGCGGAGACCACAGAGACGATTGTTGGCACTACCAGAGACCCGCAGTTTGGGCAGCTCGTAGTTTTTGGTCTCGGTGGGCTCTTTGTTGAGGTGCTTGAGGATACGACGTTGCGTGTCGGACCTATCACGCGGTCAGATGCACGAGCGATGATTGAGGATATCAAGGCGACACCATTGCTCCGTGGGGCTCGCGGACGGCCTCCAGCGGATGAGGATGCAATCGTGGATGCCATCTGTCGGGTTTCACGGCTCGTTGAGGATATTCCGGACATTGCCGAACTGGATATCAATCCCCTCGTGGCCGGTCCGGATGGGGTCACAGCTGTTGACCTTCGACTTACCGTTAGTTCATCACCTTCGGCAGATAACGGAGACAGATAGCATACACACGGAGCGCACTGCTATGCATGGTTATACTACGGTATATCACAGCAGTACGGCCCAAACATCTTCTTCCTTTGTGGGTGCTGATATTCTCCCACGGCTAGCCGTTGGGGTGTGGGCCGTGCCAGTACGGCCCCCGACCAGGATACCGGGCTTCATCTCACGACTAAAGTCTGGATTTTCGCCTTGAAACTCTGTAACTGATGGAAAGCTTCGATAGCGGCGGTCTTTTATGCCGGTGGCGGCTAAGCTAATTCCCCTAATGATTGCGGCCGAGGACCTCAGGAAAGAATATAGTGGGTTTGTTGCCGTTGAGGGTTCAACATTTCAGGTCTCCCCCGGGGAGGTATTCGGTATTGTTGGTCCAAACGGAGCTGGCAAAACAACAACGCTGAAAATGCTTGCTGGGTTGATTGAGCCAACGGCCGGGACTGTACGCGTTCGTGGCCGTCCAGCTGACGCCACCGATACCCGACGGACACTTGGCTTTCTGCCGGAAGAATCACCTCTCTATGAAGAAATGACGCCGCGTTCGTATCTGAGCTTTTTTGCCGATCTCTATGATGTCGATCGTTCGACGGCCGAAGAGCGTATTGAGACAACGCTTGACCGTCTTGACCTTGCATATCGTGACCGCGCCATCGGTGATATGTCAAAAGGTATGACCCGGAAGGTGGCCATTGCTCGTGCCTTGATCAATGACCCGGAGGTGTTGATCTTCGATGAGCCGGCCAGTGGCCTTGATCCACGAACCACACACTATATCAATGAGTTTGTACAGGAACTGGGCGATCAAGGCAAGACTATCATTTTCTCGGCGCACAATCTCTATCACGTCGAGAGCGTGTGTGACCGGGTTGCCATCATGAACGACGGGCGAATTGTGACCCGTGGCACAATCGATGCGATTCGTGAGGAGTACGGGCAGACGGAGTATCAGGTTTATACAGACGTGCACGTGCCCGAAAGTGTCACATCAAACGGCCGGTATAAGCGCGTTGTTGAGGATTGGGCTATGATTGATACCATCCGCGAACAGGCGCAGGCCGCTGGTGGCGAAATTGTTGATATTCGAACTCGTGGTGAAAGTCTTGAAGATATGTTTCTCACGATTGCCGGCGAGGAGGCGTCGTGAATCCCCGCGCCCTGCTCCGGATTGCGTGGTGGGAAAGTACCCGTAGTCTCGGTACTCTTGATCGCCGCACCGTTGTATTGCTGCTGATTGCTGTCCTTGCAGTCGGGGCAACAGCACCGACGTTGGTTGGTGCCGGTGGCGGGACCCTTGATAATGGACTGTATCGGATTGCCATTGACGATTCCCACCCCTATGCCCCGGCGGTTGCCAACGCAGGAACGCTTCGGACGGTCTCAGACCGCACTGAAGCTGATGTTGTTGTCTCTCAAGTCGGTATTGCGACTACCGATACCAGACGCTCACAGGCCGCCCTTTCGGCGTTACGTAGTGCTGTCACCGACTACAATCGTCAGCAACTCAACGCGGAATCAGATCAAGCCGCAGCGTTTCCCGTGTTAGTTGAGATTCAGTATACGACAACCGATCAAACGGTACTCATTCCGGACGATCCAACTGATACCGACGACCAACGCTCCGGTGAGACGACGGTTGACGGCGATGACTCCGATACCTCGACGTCCAGTTCTACCGATGAGACAACCGGGTCAAACAATACTGACACATCGGATTCAGACTCGGACTCAACGACCGACCAGCAGACCGAGGCCGATTCAATAACAGCATCGGACACTTCCACTGACGCTCCATCTGATACTGAAACCCCTTCAGTTCCCGAGGAGACCACCGGCTTTGACATTCTTCCGGGCGATGGCTCTCAGTCAACGTCGAGTCCACCGAGTGAACTGTCTCCTCCGTTTCCCTTTGGAGCCTTGTTGCTGGCGTTTCTGTTTATTGTCCCAATGAATTTCCTGATTCAAGCCTACGGCAGTACGATCATGGGTGAACGACTCAACAGACGTGGCGAACTGCTGCTTGTGGCGCCGGTGACCCGGTTTGACATCGTGGGGGGCAAAACACTTCCATACCTTCTGGCGGTCCTTGCGATTACTGTTGGTATTGCAGCGGCTGTTGGTGGGGGACTTCTCTCGGTGATGGCCGTTGTCCCAATCGCACTGGCCTTTCTTTCGACGACATTCATCGCGGCGATGTTCGCTCGATCGTATAAGGAACTGACCTTCCTGACGGTTACTATCAGTGTGGGATTGACAAGCTATGTGTTCGTGCCAGCGATTTTCACCGATGTGACTCCGGTGGCGTTGATCTCTCCGCTAACATTGGTGGTCTATGATCTACAGAACGAGGCCGTCTCAATCGTTGAGTATCTCTTTTCGACAGGACCGCTATATATTGCTAGTGGCGTTCTCTACGGACTTGGTATTGGGGTCTACCGTGAGGAGGATCTGTTCACCCAGCGCCCGGTTCATCTGAAAGCACTTGATGCCCTTGCCGCGCCGACCCGACGACTTCGGGATGTAGCTGGCCTGACAGCCCTGTTTGTGCCATTTGTGTTTATCAGTCAGCTACTCGCGATTGCTGTGTTATTTGTGCTGCCGGTGACTGTTTCGATCCCCGCACTGCTTGTTGCTGTGGCAATCGTCGAGGAACTCGCTAAAAGCGTTCATGTCTTTGCTGGTTATGCCCACAAGCGGTTTGAGCAGTCAGTACAGATGGCTGTGGCACTTGGCCTTGCGAGTGGCGGGGGATTTTTTATCGCTGAAAAGGTCACCCACGTCACCCAACTGGTCGGCCTTGATACCCTTGAACTGGGACAAGCCGCCTTCATGATTGGTGAAGACGTTGCCGCTCCGGTGGCTGCCGTGTTGTTTTTCCTGCCTCTTGCTTTACATACCGGGACTGCGATCTGTTCGGCTGTTGGTGCCCGACGGGGGACCAAAGGATATTTCGCCGGTCTTGGCGTTGCTATTGCGCTCCATACGCTTTATAACGCCGGGGTGATCGCTCTTGTCGGGTAGGATCTCACAGCGGCTCACGTTAGTGCGGCGTGAACTAGCGTCATTGCGGACTGAACGGACCATCTTACTTGCCATTACGATCCAACTGTTCATTGCGGCGTTTTCATCGTTTTTAGTTGTTGGACTCGTCTCGATGTATGATCCATCAACAATTGAGGGCCAACAGATTGAGGTCGCCGTTGCTGGCGACAACAGTGAGGAGCTTGTCGCAACGCTTGCGGAGGTTGACAGTGTCAGCCCAACAGGATACGCAGACACTAACCAGGCCCGAGGGAGTTTTACCGCCGGAACAGCTGATGCGGCCTTACTTGTCACCCGTGATTCGGCCGGTCGATTACAGATCCAAGCGCTTGTCCCTGATGAGGATATTCGCTCAACGGTTATTGTTGTTCAGCTCCAGGAGGCCCTACAGACCGTTGAACGCGTTGAACGCACAAAACACGCCGATCAACTGGAGTTTCAGCCCCTAGAGGTCCCCCCGGAAGGTGATGCAAGCCCATACTTTGGATTTACCTATACGGTGTTGTTACCACTGCTGTTGTTCTTGCCGGTGTTTATTAGCGGATCTATTGCTGTTGACTCGATCAGTGAGGAGTTAGACCGAGGAACCTTTGAGCTGTTGCGTACAGCGCCGATTACCGCTGTGGGGATCATTGATGCCAAACTCCTTGCAACAACCGTTCTTGCACCGATGCAGGCGGCCCTGTGGATTACATTACTGTGGGCAAACGGCATTGGTATTGCACATATAGGGCTGTTACTGGCTGTTGTCACTGCCCTAGCCAGCGGTCTTGTTGCCGCAGGCATCTGGATTGCTATGATTGCTCCCGAACGGCGACAGGCCCAGTTGGTTTATTCCGTTAGCGTGCTTGCGGTGTTTGTTATTGCTGCGGTGCTTCCTGAGCATCCCGGCAATACCGTTGCAAAACTCGCCATCGATACGCCGACAACAATGACATACGGCCTTGCGGCTGGCTATCTTCTCGTCGGTCTCCTCGCGGTTGGTCTCACACGCGTGCTGATATCGCGGCTCCCGGCAGAACGGTTCAGCGGCCGGTAATGCTATCGCCCTTGGGTCGCTGGTTATGGATATGACCGATACCAACCCCTCAGCGCCAGCAAACGCAGGGCCGGATCCACATACCGTGACTGTTGATGACCGCTCGCGGTGGGACGAGAAATACAGTGATCCGGAGTTTCGGATGCCTGCATATCCGATTCCCGAGTTGAAACGCCGTATTGAGACGCTTCCTGATGGCCGAGCCTTGGACGTTGCTACCGGCTCCGGACGTAATGCCGTCTATCTGGCGGCCAATGGCTATACCGTCGACGCAATCGACATCTCGAGCCAGGCACTTTCCCGTGCGCAGCAGCGTGCAACCGATCAAGGAGTTTCTGTTGAGTGGATTCAGGCGGATCTGCGGACTTATCCGTTTCCTTCAGCGACGTATGATGTTATTACGATGAGTTTCTTCAATATACGGCGACTGCTTCCCAAGCTCAAGAAAGCGCTTCGCCCAGGTGGTGTCCTGATTGTTGAAACCCACTTACGCTCAAGGGATCCGGTTGATCGCGGTCCCGTCGGCGCCAACGGACGTGTGCGAGCTAATGAACTTCTTCGTGGCTGTCTTGACCTAACGGTCCTTGCCTACGAGGAACGGCGTCGTCGTGATGCTGGACGACAATCGGCCGTGGCAACTATTGTTGCTCGTCGGTCACATGGTGGTCGACAGTCATATCCCGAAGTTGAAACTGTCGGGAGTGAGAAATCAGCTTGAGCCTGCTGAGCCGGGGGGTACCCATCGCCGCCTCTTGAGATGATGTGGGCCGTCTCGGTGATACGGCAACTAATAGCAGATGTCGAAATGCTTTTGACTTTAGGCTCGCCTAAACCAGTCAGAGATGGTAGCCGGGAACTCGCAGTCAGAAACGCCGGATGATCAGCCGGATATCGAAATTCAGCGATCACGACCAGGTCGTATCGTGCTTACGGAAAAGGGCAATCCCGACGGATGGATCGGAACCGATCTTACCGTCGATCTCAAGCGTTGAATCTCTCTAACGCTATTTTAGCTAACGTTGTGGTTACGTATCGTCGCTATCGACGAGCGTTTACATCGCCTCGTCGGTAACGAGGGTATCGTCTTCGAGGTAGTGTTCGATATGGTGGGCGTACTCCTCGGCGTCCTCAAGCGTCTCCTTGAGTTGCTCTTCGGTCGTGTAATCGCCAAGACTGTTGGCGAGTTTAACATGCTCGCGGAGTGATTCAATCATATCGCCGTATAGAGCCATGTCATGCTCAAGTGACGGGCGGATGTCATAGACGTCCTCGCCTTCGGGCTCAAGGGGAGACCGCTCTTCAAGAGCGGCACCGCTTGCAACTGGCACTCCACCAAGGGCCTGAATCCGCTCGGCAAGTTCATCAGCTGCTTCTTCAAGCTCCTCGGCAGCCTCGCCAAGGAACTCATGGATCTCAAGGAATTCGGCCCCCTCGACGACCCAGTGGTGCTTTTTGATCTGATGATACAGCACGTACGTCGATGCGAGGTCAACCTGCAGGGCCTCAACAATCTCTTCGGCTTTCTCTTCGGGGATCCGGAGGGCTTCGCTTTCCTCAATTGTATCGGCTTCTTGACGGGGAGTCAACTCTGATTCTTGTGCTTCCATACCTATATGGAGGTTCCCCACCCACTTAAACTTATCTTCTAAAAAAGATGAATTTTGGTTTTAGAAAGATTTTCTTTGTGCAGTGAAATTACTGTCCGTTTATCTACTATACGTGTGATCGTCACTGTTGTCAACTGTATTGTTACCAGTAACCATGATCGGACTCAATAATGACTCTTATGCTCAAGGGCTTTATCGCTTCGGCGATCAAACCCCTTCCTAATGGGCCACCGCGGGACGCTACCGGGTGTATCAGCCACCCCTGAGGATCGGATCATTATGCACGTCGATCTTGATTGTTTCTACGCGGCCTGTGAACGGCGTCGAGATCCCGCTCTTACCGAGGATCCTGTTGTCGTTGGCATGGAGTATACCCCAGGCACAACAGATGGGGCCGTCGCCACAGCAAGTTATGATGCGCGTGCTCATGGGGTCGCAAGTGCCCAGTCAATTGAGCAGGCGATGGAACACCTTCCCCCGACGGGGACATCAACCACGGAGCCAACTGCTCATTACCGACCGGTTGACATGGATTACTACGAGGCCGTCAGTGAGGATGTCCGGGCGGTCCTCTCAACGTATGCAACGACCCTTCGAGTTGTGAGCATTGATGAGGCGTATCTTGAGGTAACCGACCGGACTGACTGGGACCATGCCGCCGCGTATGCCACGGAGATTAAGACCGCCGTTGCTGACTCCGTTGGGCTCACCGCCAGCGTTGGGGTGGCACCGACGATGCATGCTGCAAAGATTGCGTCCGATCATGACAAGCCGGATGGGCTGGTCTGTATTGCTCCTGGTACCGTCTCCTCCTTCCTTGCTCCTCTGCCAATTGAGGATCTTCACGGCGTCGGTCCAGTTACTGCCGGCGAACTTCGTGAGCGCGATATTGAAACAATCGGGGACCTGGCAGCCGCGGACCCTGCCCCACTTGTTAAGACCTATGGACAGCGTGGTCGGACCTTACATCAACGTGCCCGCGGCATTGACCGTCGGGCGGTTGAGCCACAGGACCAGCCAAAAAGCCTCTCGCGGGAGTCTGCCTTCTCAACCCCAACTGCTGAGCGCTCGGCTGTGTGTCAGCGCTTAGAGACACTCGCACAGGCGGTGGCCGACCGTGCCCAATCACAGGGCGCGTTATACCAGACAATCGGTATCAAGATTATCGAACCACCATACGATGTGTTGACCAGAGAGCGATCGCTGTCCGGACCTATTGATGATCCCGAGCTTGTCGTTGAGATTGTTATGGACCTTTTTGAGGAGTTTATCGGCCGAACTCTTCGCAAGATTGGGGTCCGTGTGTCAAATCTCACCTTTCCGGACGGCGATCAGGCGCAATTGGATACATGGGCAGTCTCTCCACCAACCCCAGAGCCATCGAATGATCATCGGGGAGTTTCCCCATCCGGTCAAACAACACTTACAGAGTTTATTACCAGTGATAATTCAGATTTATCCGGCAACAACCGCTAAGGGGATTCATTGTACAGCATGTAGTATGTCCGAGGCAGAATTCAGCCAAGTATCAGATATCGAAACAACCGGCTCAACGCTTATTGAGGGCCTTCCGGGCCATGGACTGGTTGCCTCAATTGCGGTTGATCAAATCACCACTCAACTTGGACTTGAACAGTATGGGACGATCAACGCCGATGCGTTTCCGCCGGTCACGACGTTCCAAGATGGTCTGGTACATGATCTTGTCCGAGTATACGCAGGGACAGATCCGGCTGTTATGACACTGCAAAGTGATTTAGCATTGCCACAGCAGGCCGTTGAACCATTAAGCCAGTGCGTGCTTTCTGATCTTGCCAAACGCTTTGATGAGGCCATTTTCATTGCCGGTGCCCCGGCTCAATCCGAGGATGCCTTGGGGACGGTCACTGGTATTGGGACCACTCCCGGTATGCGTGATCAACTTGAGGCTGCTGGCGTCACCGTGCCGGAAGAACACGGGGTCGTTGGCGGTATTACTGGCGCGTTAGTTCAGGAATGTTATCATGCGGAGGTACCAGCAGCCTTACTTGTTGTTCGCTCACATCCCCATCTCCCAGATCCACGTGCCGCCAAGTCAGTTATTGAGAACGCGCTGAGCCCGCTTGTTGAGTTTTCCGTTGACACACAACAGCTTGATGAGCAGGCCGACGAGATTCAACAGCGACTCCAACAAATCGCTGCTCATCATCAGAGTATGCAGGAACAACAGGAAGCCAATACCCAGGCCGTTGCACCTGGGATGTTCCAGTAATTAGCATCGGCAACGCGAAAGTGCGCGGCCCGGGAATTGAACCCGGATCGCTAGCTTGGAAGGCTAGAGTCATAGCCATTAGACCAGCCGCGCCTGATTGCGATTTGCATATGGGTGTAGTTAAACGGTTCGTTGTGTCGAGAGGATTGTTGTCGTCCGCCCAACCGGTAGAGTCATTATATCCTCCTTGAGAAATGCCGAGTGTAAACGGGACCATGATCGATACCGACCGGGGCATTGCCCTCATGACCCACGCCCGCGAGACCATTGCCGAGGCTGTCACCGCTGATGCTACTCCGGACCCCTCTCTTGAGACGTCTCCGGATGGGTCATACGGTATCTTTGTGACGCTCAAACAGCAAGGCTCACTTCGAGGCTGCAAGGGCTTTTCCCAGCCGGTTGCGCCACTTCGGTCACTCACTGAGACGGCGGCTGTTGATGCCGCGGTTAACGATCCTCGATTCCCCTCGCTTGTGCCCTCGGAATTAGACACGACAACTGTGTCCACGACCGTCCTGTCACCTCCAACAACGATCGAGACGTCTCCG
>JBEQBL010000011.1:0-17930 GCA_041639835.1 Salinarchaeum sp. | reverse complement strand
TCCTGTCTTTTACCCATAAGTTCTCCGAGGTCCAAACAGACGTTTCAGACGCTGTCGAACCCACTCTGTTCTCGGAAAATCAAGGTGAAGAGTGATCCGGGCAGTGATATCGGTAGTGGGCAGGGGTACTGAACGTGGGAAACGAGATCAGCAACATCGTGCCATAGAGGTGTCATACCTACAAATATCGAAGCTTCGACTGGGTTTATTGACTGCAACGGCGACTCAGGTTATGGGTAAGAGACAGGACTGCAGTCGTGGGAGGAGGTCAAAGTGTATAAATACACTCTCTACAGGTGGGGCAGGCCAAGTGCCTCGGGGTCGTTCGGAACTCGTTGATTGCCGTGATGACGACAGACCGGCAGTCTCTCGAACCACGTGACCCCGAGGCGGGTCACCTGTCGTGTACCGTCACTACCGATATCCTACATCGGAGCCGTTATTACGCTGTAAACTACGATCCCTGTCATGGTTTACGAAACCGGGAACGAGGTGGTCGACCATGCGCTTTCGAGTGCGCTTGCCGGTACGGCAATCGACCGTGAGTCTGCCCTGGCATTACTTGACCAGCCAGTTGAGCAGGTCCTCGCGGCCGCAGAGACGGTTGTCACGCAGGTAGGCGATGCAACTGTTGATGCCTGTAGTATCATCAACGCCAAATCCGGTGGTTGTCCGGAGGACTGTCATTTTTGTGCACAATCAGCCCATTATAATACCGGCATTGATACCCACCAGTTTCAGGATCCAGAGACAATCTTGACTGCCGCAAAACGCGCCCAGCAGGATGGAGCACAGCGGTTCGGGATTGTCATTGCCGGACGTGGGATCAGTCGTGAGCAACGCCCGGCCGAATGGAACCGACTAATACGAGCAATTCGCCGGATTCGCCAAGAAACAGCCCTTGCTGTTGACGCAAGCCTTGGAACACTAACCGAGACCGAAGCACACCAACTCGCCGAGGAGGGCATTGCACATTATAATCATAATATCGAAACCTCCCAGCGATTTTTTCCACATATCGTATCGACCCACTCGTTTACCGACCGTGTCACAACACTGCGGCGGGCAAAAGCTGCTGGCATGGACCTCTGTGCGGGGGTTATTCTCGGGTTGGGTGAACGCCCTGTCGATCGGGTTGATGCAGCACTGACACTCCGGGATATCGGTGTTGACTCGATTCCAATTAATGTCCTCAATCCGGTTGCAGGTACCCCACTTGGAACACAGACATCGACACAACTTGCCATGCCCGAACTCCTGCGGACAATCGCCATCTATCGGTTGCTCCACCCACAGACGCGGATTCGACTTGCTGGAGGGCGTGAACATGCTGCCGATCCGGATGAGCAACACCGACTGCTTGAGGCTGGTGCCAATGGGTTATTAATTGGTGATTATCTCACGACAACCGGTCAGGATCCGGACACAGATCGGAACATCATCGAACGTGCCGGACGGGAGTTTAATACAGCTGAAACAGACGTTGCTGTGGATACAGCCGACACATCGCCGTCGGCTTCCAAGTGATCACCCACTCAGTTATCAAATCCTGTGAGACTAGCCTGCGTTCCAGTTGTGTCTGACTCTTTGTCGCCGTATTGGTCGGCAATCTCCATGGCGGCTTCGTGTCCGCCCGACAGCGAGGCCCGGGTTGCAATGGTATCGGTCCCCAGTTTGGCGGCAGCCTCTGGCAATACGGCGTCAAACCGGCGAAGAAACTCCGTTCTGGCAGCCTCAAAGTCAACGATCGGATACGGATAGTCCTCGCCAATCCGCACACCACACTCAGACTGTACATGCAGGGGCGTTTTCTCAGGTTGATCAAGGTATGTATCCGGAAGAGGTCTGAGTTCGGGAACCCAGCGTCGAATAAATGTCCCATCAGGATCCTGATCACGTACCTGCTTGCGAGGATTATATAGCCGGATTGTCGGCTTGCCAACCAGACCGCACTGTGACTGCCATTGAGTATAATTAATTGATGCGACGGAGTCAATAAGATGATGATGATACCAATCGGCACCGATCTGCCATGGCTGTTGCAGCACATGAAAGTAGAATGAGACACACATTGCCCGCATCCGGAAATTAAGCCACCCGGTCTCAGCAAGACAGCGCATCGATGCATCGACCAGTGGATATCCTGTCTGTCCCTGCTTCCATGCCTCAATCCGGTCCGGGTCATGCCGGTCAGCATTAAATGCTTGTAACGCTGGATTGACTGCCTTATCAAGCCACCCGGCCCAGTCCGCTAGTTTCTGCTCGTAATGTTTGTTCCAGACCAACCGTGAAAGAAACATCTCTTTGCCGCGTCCTTCCGGCGCATTGGCCGCGATGTACTGGTATACCTGTCGTACTGACAGACAGCCAAACTTGAGATATGGTGAGAGTCCGCTTGATCCAGTCCGTGCATCTGCTGGAGCCGAGATATTACCAGGATAGTCCTGAATGCGGTCAACAAACTCCTCAAGTTGTTGCCAGGCCGACTGGGTCCCGCCAGGTGGGACCTTTGATTTCCGTGGTGTCAGCGAATACTGGTCCGCAATCACTGCCGGCGACACATCCGTACTAAGTTCGTCAACAGCGATGGTTTCAGACGCCCATGTGTGTGGGGTTGCTGTCAGCCACTGTTCGATGTGATTCTGCCAGTGTTTGCGTGACCGTTCGGCATTGCGCACAAGCCCATCGCCATCGATGAACTGGACAGCACACTCCTCACGTGCTCGCCGATCCCGCCGCCGTCCATACCGGCCTGATGGCGTTGCTGGTGTCACGATTGTCCACCCAGCATCGGATAACTGGCCGAGAATGGTGATCGGATCACCATGAGCGTATGATAGCCCGACACCAGTCTGTGATCGGTACTGCGTATTGAGATCGGCCAGACACTCATGGAGAAAGGCAATTCGGCTATCACAGGCCAATCCGTCGCGTCCATAAAACGCCGGATCGAAAATAAACAACGGGAGCAGTCGGTCGGCATCAGCCGCGGCAGCCACGGCCGGTTGGTCCTTAGTTCGTAGATGCTCTCGATGCCAGATGACGACTCCATGCTCCTCTGGGGCGATCCGTGGAACGGCCGCTGATTGCAGTTCCGGCGTCGCCGTGGCCTCAGGCATTATTGGTCTGTAATGGATCAATCCTCAAAACCACACGGTAACCACGCCGTCGCTGTGTTATCCGTCGTCAAAAAATCGGCCATGGAACCCAAATGGAACAACGTGTGGAAGCGTTGCTCGCCCCAGTTCAGTTAGTGTCTCCGCATCAAAAACCAGCAAGACCGATGTCTCTGCGGTTGTATCAAGCGCTGTGGCGATGACAACCCCATCGTCCTTGGTTGTTGCGTGTGGATGTGGAACCATGCGTGGCTCCTCAATATAGACCCCACGTTGTGACCATTCCGTGGCTGTCTGGTGATTCATGTCAACTTTGACAAGACCATTAGCATGGGCTCGGTCCGTTGCTTGTGCATACGCATACCGGTATGGCCGTCCACGCACACCTTGTGGAACTGTCGGTAATTCAATCCCACCGGTGTATGGTTGTGACCAACTGATGGCGCCGGTCTCGATATCGACGCGTAGGCGGCTGAGTTGTCCTGAGGGCACCCCAGCAAAACTCTCTGTTCGAAGAGTTGGCAAGGAAAGTGCCGCCACAATCGACGCATCTTGAAAGGTCACCATATCGACGGTCACCTGCCCGTCGGTCTCAAAGGCATTGACATGATGAAAGAGGAAAAATGGCGCTAGTTGTTGCTCTTGGACTATCTCGCCGGTATCACGAGCGATGACAACAAGTCGAGCCGGATGGTCGGCATGGTAGTCAAGCAGATCAAGTAGCCCTTCCGTACCAGGGCGAATTGCATTAAGAAGGTTAATCCACAGCGGTGGCTCAATGAGCACAATATGATCCGCGGTGACGGCACAGCTGTGGACGTATCCTGGCCCTGTGGCTGTAATGGAGGCGATATGCTCCCGTGTCACAGACCCATCCGGAATGGCAAATAAATGATACTGGTGCTGTCCAGGGAGACCAAACTCCAGTGAACAGCCAACAGTCTCCTCACGTGTGGCATTGTATCGGAAATGCCCGGTTGTCATGTGTTCGGTGAGTTCATCGGTCCAGTGAAACTCACCGCGAGTGACAAGTGTCTCTGGATCAAACGCGATCCGGCGAGGCGATTCTGTAACGGCAAGATAGTGATCACCAATGTTGACGACATGAACGGGCGCATTATCCGTTGGTTGTGGTGGACCCATGGAACGAATCCAGCGAAGCAGGCGCTGACCAACGCCGCCACTAGTGCCAAATTGAGACGCCTGGGCAGCGCTATCAGCACGTGCGTACGCCTCAGTGCGCAGAAATCGGTTTGTGTAGGTTACCGTGCCATCGACAATGCGATACCGCTGGAGCATTGCTAACCCATCAAACCAGTGATTAGCTTCCTGATCACCGAATGTAAACTGTGCTGGGCCATTGCGCAGCAGCGTGCCGGTAACCCAGTGTGGGATAGTGCCATCAATCGGTAATCGCCGATTTGCCACTTCCTGTGTGACCGATTGAAAGCCCAACGTTCCGGCGCGCTCGGCGGGTGTTTCAGACACGCGCTAATGTTTGTCGAGAGCGGTATAACAGTATGCCAAGGAAGCCACCGAAGAGTCTTTTCCATGGGCTGATCCAGCAGCAAACATGTCCATAGCGCGTGATCAAGGCATATACTCTTCTGAATCCATACTAACAATCTCTATATGAGCACCGTCATCGCGGCGACGATTGCTGCCGGCGTCATAATCGTCGCAGATCGCCGCCATACACAGGGGAATATCGTTAGCGGAACGCAAGCACGGGTCTTTACCGATCCCGGTGGGACTACTGATGTTGGGGGTGGTGTAATCGGTGATCCGGGGGCAACCGAGCAGTTTCAACGACAGTTTGCAGATGCCCTCCAAACGGCTGCCCGTGATCAGCCTGGGGGGCTTTATCTTGATGTCATCGCCCGGGTAGGGGCGCGTGTCGCCGACCAGACCAGGATGATGGCCGTGGTGGGAGCTCGAACGGAAGCTGGGAAAGCCGAAATGCGCCATATAACCGCTGACGGAGGCGTCCTTACGCCAACAACAGTAAGCCTCGGCACGGGCAAGGCTGTCGCGGCCAGCAGACTCGATACGCTTGATCAGTCTCAGTCACTGGCGGCGGCGACAACAACACTTGAACAGATTATGACGACCGTGGCCGAACGTGACCCACAGACCGGGAGTAACATCGATGTGTGTACGATCCATAGCGACACGTGAGACAACCTAGTAAATCGTGTGATTGCTACGAGTTGGAATAACCATGTCTCGCCACGCTGATCGTGTATGGTATTGTGAAATCGATACAATTAATACAATCCATATAGAGTTAACAAAACGCACCTGAGGGGTCCTCAGGTGCTATCGCCGAGTGATCCGGCACGCCAACAGTGCTCCCGGCTCCGTGTCGCCATACATGGCGGCGGCGTCGGTAGTATGCTCCTGCTTGGGGGGGTCGGTGCGCGGAGGGTATCTTCCTTTGCCTCGCCCGGTGCACACATGCTCTTTCCCCTCCGCCACCCTATCGCCTTCTGCGATTATCGACTGTAGAGCAATCACCGGCTTGCACCTGCCAGATTAATTGGGCTATATGACTATTGTGCCTATCTGTGGCACAACTACTGTGGTATGACCGATCGTCATAGAACCGCCCTAAGAATGCTGTTCAGAGATTGGATGTCGCCACCAACTCAATCGGTGTCAGACTCCGAAGGTGGTACCTCCGCAGTGTGGACATTCGAACGCAGCGTGTGGGGTCGTTTCTGCGAGGGAGATTTCCGTGCCGCACTTGCTGCAGATCAGTGGACTATGGCCCATGTGTTCGATATCCACACCACCAATGTATAACGGTTAATAATTGCTGTATAGTTGGTTATATACCCCTCTATATGAGTACGTACAGTGGTTTCAGCATAAAACAGCGCGGAGCCCCCTTCCTCAACGAGCAGCGCAGTAGGGAGGGGGATTAGCGCCCGCAATCAGCTAAAAGTCCATCCGCGGTGAAGCTCGTTGCATCGCCCGATCCATTAGCGACTGCTGTGTACTCCGCTGGGCATCCTCCTCTGGACGGCACCGTTCATACGATCCATCCGACTGTAGTTCCCACGCGAGGTAGTTGTCGGTCCGACACAGATCCAACACAAACTGTAGGTACTCCTGGAGATGAGCATCAGTAACGGGCGTTACTGTTTCGACCCGGTTTTCAAGATTGCGGACCATCCAATCAGCGGAGCCAAGGAAGTATTTGCCTTCGCCACCGGCATGGAAATAGAAGATTCGTGAGTGTTCCAAAAAGCGCCCGACGATACTGTAGACATCGATTGACTCGCTGAGTCCATCCACATGCGGCCGGATACAGCAGATATCCCGCACAATTAGGTCGATATCAACGCCAGCCTGCGCGGCGGCGTATAGTTCCTGAATGACCTCCGGATGTTCAAGCCGATTAACCTTAGCAATGACTGTTGCTTGTTCACCGTTTTGTGCTGCCTCGGCTTCTGCTTGAATCAACTCAATAAACCGCTGTTTCATATTTGCTGGGGCCACCAACAGCTGATCGTACTGTTGGTGCAACGAGCGGCCAGTAAAGAAATTAAATAGCTTGACGAGATCGCCACTGATCTCTCGGTCAGCGGTCAACAGACTGAGATCCTCGTAGGCTTTTGCCGTCTTGCTGTTATAGTTGCCCGTGCCGACATGGGTGTAAACGCGAACGCCATCATTGTCCTCCCGAACGACCATTGCCGTCTTTGAATGCGTCTTTAGGCCTACCGTGCCGTAGGCAACGTGAATACCTTCTTCTTCAAGTTGATTCACCCACTGGATATTTCGCTTTTCATCAAATCGTGCTTTGAGTTCGACATTGGCGGCGACCTGCTTGCCATTTCGAGCGGCGTCGATAAGGCTTTCAACGACTGCGGAATTTTCCTCTGTCCGGTAGATAGAAGCCTTGATCGCGAGCACTTTTGGGTCATTTGCTGCATGCTCGAAAAACTGCTGCACAGTCCCGCTAAAGGAATGGTACGGGTGATGAACAAGTACATCCCGGTCCCGGATCGTCTCAAAGAAGACCTCATGATCATTGATCACCGAGAGTCGCGGGTGGGGCTGCGGGGTCCAGTTCGGATACGTGAGCTCTGGGCGATCACGCTCTGCGAAATCGATAAAATCCCGATAATCAAGCGGCCCGGGGACCTCAATCACCTCCGTCGCAGTCAAGTCAAGTTGATCCACCAGCACCGACTGGGCTTTCTCGGGCATATCCGGATCAATGTCCAGCCGAACCACGGGCGCAAACCGACGTTTCTCAATTAGAGTTTCAACCATGTCAACAATATCATCGGCTTGCTCTTCATCACGATCGACCTCAGCGTTTCGGGTCACACGGAACAATGAGGCATCGACAATTTGCACCCCCGGAAACAGCAATTCCAGATTCGCCGCGATCAGATCCTCAAGGAGAATATACCGCCCATCGCCAGTTTCGATAAATCGCGGGCGGTTTTCCGGAAGCTTGACTCGTGAAAACTGGATGTCCGCGTCCGGATTATCACGTGTAAGGACAGCCAACGAAAGGCTCAGGTTTGATATATGCGGAAATGGGTGTGCTGAGTCGAAGCTTAGTGGCGTCAGCGTTGGAAGAATTGATGACTCAAACGTTTCGCGGACCGTCTGCTGCTCGGCCTCGGTCAATGCATCATAGGGGACAATCTCAATACCATGTTCGGCAAGTGCTGGCTTGATAGCTGCTTGATAGCAGGTTGCCTGCGCTTTGAGCAGCTCCCCTACCGTGGTTAACGATTCATTCCAGACTTCCTTAGGCGTCCTTCCATCAGGGGCTGTGCCAGAGATATCACGGGCAATATGTCGCTTCCACTTGCCAATACGTTTCATACTGAACTCATCGATATTATCTGTGAGTAAGCCCAGAAATCGCGTACGTTCAAGAAGCGGCTTTCGGTCGTCCTGTGCTTGAGCAAGGACCCGTCGATGAAATTCAAGCTCGCTCAGATCGCGATTGAGATAATACTCCGGCGCAAGCTCGCCATCCGTTACAGCAGTCTGCTTCGAATCAGTTGATGATGGATCATGTTCGGCAGTCATAGTACCATTCGGGAACGTCTGTATGTTAATATTACTGCCCGGCTACGGTGTCGTTTCGCCGGGCTATACCTAAGTCGGCTATTGACACGATTGAATCCTCATCACGGTGCTTGTATGTTGCCTGTGACGGAATCTGGTGGAGCCGCTCGTTTGTCCAGTCATATACTGATAGACCATGTCCGTGGACACACCCGGTATCAAGGCCTACGGCACCGTTGGTCACAAGCGGATCATCAAGCACAGTATGTCCGAAAAATACGTATGAGGACTGATCGTACCGTTCAAACCAGTACGTTGCCTCCGCGTCAACAGTTTTGGGGACATATCGATGTTCGAGCAGATCGTTTTGTGTCTGCTCGGTAAGTGGCTTGTGTAGATTGATTCCTCCGTGGACGACAAGATCACCATCAATTGAGATAACAAGTGGTAGGTCAGCCAGATAATCAATGGCATCGGCATCCAGTCCTGGATTATCTGTGCCGTCAATGACCTTCTGCTCATTGTTGCCCCGAATGCTCGTCAGATTCGGTGTTGAGCGTACACGCTCGACAACGGCGGCACTATCCGGGCCTTTCCGAACAAGATCGCCTACAAAGACAACAAGATCATCCGAACCGACTGAAAGTTGCTCCAACATGAGTTCAAGTTCATCGATACATCCGTGAACGTCACCGACGATGTAGATCTGATCCCAGTGCGATGGCTGAATCCGTTGATGTACCTGTTCAATTCGGGGGGCAAACTCAACAACACCAAGATCCGCGCTGGTCTCCGTCCGCGAACTCATATGTAGTATTGGTATGGGAATGGCAAAGACGGTTGCTATTATTTCTATATGGACCTATAGATATCTATCTACCGATCCTCACTGTCGCCTAATGGGGGTTGTTTAAGAGGAATACCCATCCTATGACGGGTTGTTTATATCGTTGCGAGTCGTAAAATACGGTATGGCACGACGTGACGCTGGAGTCGATACATCGGGGACAACTCCCGAATACCAGCAGATTGATCTCTCGACGTTAGTCATTGGGGCTGGCGCCGCTGGCGCCCGAGCAGCGATTGAACTCACCGAGCGTGGCGTTGATGACATCCTCGTTGTTGGGAAACGATCACACGGTGATGCACATACCACCTGGGCACGTGGTGGTATCAACGGGGCCTTGGGCACACATGACCCTGAAGATGATTGGACAATCCATGCGGCGGATACGCTTAATGAGGGCCATTTTATCAATGATCCTGAACAGGTAGAAACGGTCGCCAAGCAGATGCCAGACCGACTCCGGGAGCTTGATGAGTGGGGGATGGAGTATTCTCGCACCGAGGATGGGGCGATTGACCAGCGATACTTTGGGGCTCAGTCGTTCCGGCGCACCGCCTTTGCCGGTGATCATACCGGCGAGTCACTGCTCAATACACTGGTAGCCCGCGCTAAGGATCTTGAGATCCCATACCGTGAGAATTTGCTCATTACGACATTGCTATCGGATGATGAGCGTATCTACGGTGCCGTTGGTGTCGATCTCGACACCGAGGAGTTTGTGATCTTTAATGCTGGAACCATCGTATTGGCAGCCGGCGGCTATGCAGCGATTTATAACCGTCATACGTCACGAGACGACGAGAACAACGGCGATGGCCCAGCATTAGCATACGAGGCCGGGGCGACGCTGATGGACATGGAGTTTCTCCAGTTCCATCCAACTGGGATGGCCGTTGATGAGACTGATCCGGACTGGGAACCATGGAGTGGTCGACTGGTCACCGAAGCCGTCCGCGGCGAGGGTGGCCGACTGTATAACGCTGATGGCGAACGGTTCATGGAACGATACTCCCCGGATCAGATGGAACTTGATGCGCGTGATGTCGTTGCGCGAGCTATCGCCAAGGAAGTGGCCGAGGGACGGGGAACCGACAACGGCGGCGTATATCTTGATATTTCCCACCGGGATCGTGAGGTTATCAAGGAGCGGCTGCCACGGATGTATGAGCGGTTTAGTGATTTAGGGGTTGATATGGCGACCACAGCCGTCGAAGTTGCTCCCACGTCTCATTATGGGATGGGCGGTGTTACCGTTGATCAATACGGTGAAACCGATGTTGATGGACTCTTTGCGATTGGTGAAACCATGGCCGGTGTCCACGGCGCCAATCGCCTTGGTGGTAACTCACTCGCTGAGACCGTGGCATATGGCGTTGTTGCTGGGCGCCGAATTGCCGACCGGAACCCCCAAGCCGGAACGCTCCCCCAGCCAGTACAACGTGAGGCTCACACTCGGCTTCGAGAGCTTGCCGAAATGGCACACAGTGATGGGACATACAGTCCAACAACTGTGATTGCTGATCTTCGGGATCTCATGTGGGATCATGCTGGTATCCTCCGCGATGAGCAGTCGCTTCGGGAGGCACTGAACACCCTGTCGACACTCCGAGACCGTAGTATGGATCTTACAGTTGGCGCTGTCGACAGCCGGTCCTTTGAGTATGCCATTGACCTTGGATTTATGCTCACAGTCTCTGAGGCTGTACTTCGTGGCGCACTTGAGCGTACGGAATCACGAGGGGCCCACTACCGGACAGACTATCCCGACAAGGACCCGGCATGGCGACACAACATTATCTATCGACAGGCCGACATTGGCGGCATGACGCTTGATACCACGCCGGTTGCTGAACCAAGCGCCGAGGTACAAGACGCACTTGATGCCGGGTATGAACTCGATTATCACCAGCTAGAGTAACTTGTCCTGTACGAGGGCTCCCGCGTTTGAGCTCACCGACTGCTGATCAATTGTCATATCGAATGGTCGATCATAGCTTGCGATCAGTAGCCGGTGATACGGCCCAATGTTCCTGGGTGTAACACATTTCCCAGAACGCATACTCAAGCTGTGCACTTCGCTGAAAGGCCTCATGCATGGCCTGCTGATACCCCGGATACTCGGTTCCGTACCGGTCAATGAGCGATGCCATCCAGTCGACGGTGTCACGAAATTCGTCACTTGTGTATTTCTCAATAAACGGCGTGTATCGATGCTTCTCAGTTGCCAACTCGGCCATATACTCCGCCACATCAAGATAGCCTTTTCCACACGGATAGACCGCTGCGGCGATGACCGGGATTGGTCGTTCGATAGCTGTCCGCACGAGAAAGTCCGTGTATGCCGCACAGGTTGGTGCCTTCTGTGTTGTCTCAAGTTGTTCACGGGTGATCCCATACTCCTCAGCAAACTCTCGGTGAAGGTCCATCTCGAAATCAAGGGTGATGCGTGCGATGTTGATGAATCGTGTCATCGTGGCCTCCTCGCGAGCTTTGCCTGCTCCGATGGCGAATGTACGGGCATAGTCCAAGAGATACCGATAGTCCTGCCGGAGCCAGTGTTCAAACGCTGCCGGAGCAAGCTCCCCTCGCGCTAACTCTTGTACGAACGGATGGTTTCGTTGCGCCTCAAATATATCAGCTCCTGCGGTAACCAGTTCATCGCTCAATGGCATACCTCAGGGATGTGCCACCAGCGTCATATACGACACGCCACCATGCACAAATAATAGCGATGGCATCACAGTCGCATGGTTCGACGGGGCTGATACGAAATGAGTGATTCGACCGCGTACGTGGGGATGATCCGCGATACCGTCTTACAGGTGCGCCAGCCCGACACGCGCTGGTTATCAACCGGATATAACGGGGGGTTTCATCAGACCGAGGTCGCATACAACATGACCGTTCCGGATGGCTGGGACCGAACGGATATCAATGTCTATGTCCGGACTCGCCGCCAGCAGGCTGACTACACAACTGCCGGCCCAGCGTTGCTTACTGGCGTTGAAATGAGTGATGTTCGAGGGGCTCAATATGGATCTGTCGTTGCCTATGCGACGGTCGGACTGTCAAATCCTGCTCCTTTACCGATGACCCCAACGGAGGATACATCCGTCGAGTCGTCATCCCATTCCCCAGGAACGGTCAATATTATCCTTGGGACCACCCATACGCTGACTGAAGCCGCCCAGGCGAATTTACTCAGCGTCGCTGCGGAAACAAAGGCCGTGACACTCCAGCGGCTTGCCGGAATACCGGGAACAACATCGGATGCAATGATCATTGGCTGTTCGACGGTCGGTGACTCCCAGCCGTTTGCCGGAAGTGCAACGACTGTCGGCAATGCCGCGCGGGTGTGTGTTCGTGACGCGCTTCGGGCGGGATTGCACGCCCATTATCCAGATGAATTGCCCCCGTCATCGGTCGCCGATGCGGCTTATGGAACTGTTGCCACTGGCGAAGCGACGGTCTTTACCCCTGGGGCATAGCCCTCAGTCATCGATCCTGCAATCCGCGATACCCAACACCATTCAGGATCTAGCCCATTGAGACTGCGTATGTGGCAGACAGATGTCTTATCCGGACAGACGGTGCTTATTACCGGCGCAAGTTCTGGTATCGGTGCAGCAACAGCACGCCAGTTGGCGGCGTATGGTGCGGATGTAATTCTTGCCGCACGGAGTGAGGACGACCTTACTGCAGTTGCTGAAACCTGTCGCACAGTCGGTGGAGATGCTTATCCAATTCCAACGGATGTAACCGACCCGGATGCTGTCGCTGCGCTTGTGACGGCAGCCGTCGAGCGGTGTGACAGTCTTGATGGCGCCGTTATCAACGCTGGCGTCGGAGAAGCGCGTCATGTACCTCTCCCGGAGTTGCCCCAAGAACAGTTTGAGCGGGTCACAGAGACAAATGTCCATGGCGCCTTCTATACAGTACAAGCGGTATTGCCGCATCTTCGGGAGACGGCCGGATCACTCATCTTTGTTGGAAGCTATAAAGCAAAGTACCCGAGCACCTCAACGCCGGTCTACGCTGCCTCAAAGTGGTGGTTACGCGGATTTGCGCTGAGTGTGGCTGGACGAGTCGGACCTGATGGCGTTGCCGTTACACTTGTAAATCCATCAGGCGTCCCAACGGCCTTTGGCTCGGAGTTTCGAGCCCAATCGAATGTAGAGGCGCTTGATCCGGACACGACCCTTGCGCCGGAAGACGTTGCCAACGCCATTGTCTACGCTGTAAGCCAAGATCATCCGGTTGCGGTCACCGAACTTGATATTAACCGGGAGGATATCCTTGCCCGTTTTTAAACCAGATAGATTATAGTACCCCGACAATTAGGGTAGTTTATATTCTCTCCGCATATTTACGTAATTATAATGTCCTCGGTTCAGCGCTCCTCCGGCCTTGGTGTACAAGGTTTTGTTAATCGCATTCCAGACGGCAGTCGGATTTCGGAAACCGCCTTTGAAAATCGACACCGTGGTGTGGTTGCTGTCACCGCATTGTTTCTTCCGGTATTGTTCGCTGTGAGTCGCTTTACCGGCGTTGAGTCGGTGACGGGAGCCGAGTTACCATCAATTCCAATGCTTCACTCCATCGCTGGGGTGGGACTTATCGCTGGCTTTCTGCTCTTGGCCATTGTTCCGACCTTTCCGCGGCGGCTTCGCACATCACTTGCTTCGTTTGGATTTATGACAACGGCTGCAGTGCTTGCGTACTTTACGGGCGGATTTATCGAGGCCCACTTTCTCTACTTCGTCGGCGTTGGCGTTGTCGCCTTATACGAGGACTGGGTCCCCTTTGGTATCGCAATCGGCTACGTTGCCGGGCAGCACAGTATTTTTGGGCTTATCGAATGGTTTACTGTCTATAACCATCCGGCAGCTATGGCGAATCCGGTTGTCTGGGGCGGCATTCATGCTGTGTTGGTGTCTATGCTTGCCGTGGCAATTCTGTTTCACTGGCAGTCACTGGCGGCTGCTCGGGATGATATTGAGGACCAACTTGCAAAGGTCGAACAGGCAAAGGAAGACGCCGAACAACAGCGCCAAGAAGCAGAGCAACAGCGCCAGGCGGCCGAACAACAGCGTCAGGAAGCCGAAACACAACGCCAGAAAGTCGAAGAACAACAGGAGCGTATTGATCGGCTGAACGCGCAGTTAGCGGATTCGTATGGGAGCACGATCGCAGCGTGTGCCGAGGGTGATCTCACGCAGCGACTTGACGAGGACGTCGATAATGATGCCATGGCGGAAATTGCCACATCGTTTAACCAGATGCTCGACGAGTGGGAGACAACAATTGCTGAGTTACAGTCCTTTGTCGAGGAGGTTTCAGGTACGAGTGATGCCGTCGGACGCAAGTCCACCGAGGTCAAGCAGGCCGGACAGGAGATCGAACACTCGATGCAGGATACCGCCGAGCGAGTGGATGAACAAAGTGACCAACTCCAGGCGGTGGCCGCCGAGATGAGTAACCTCTCGGCGACGATCGAGGAGGTGGCAGCATCGGCCGAGGAAGTCTCCGCAACAGCAAACACAACCGCCGAGCGAGGCCAAACCGGACAGGAATACGCCGCTGAAGCAACCGAACAAATCAATGCCATCAAATCACAGGCAACAACTGTTGCAGAGCAAGTTGAAACGCTTGATCAGAACATGAACGAGATTGGTGAGATTGTCACCATGATCGATGAGATTGCCGAGCAAACAAACATGCTGGCGCTTAATGCCTCAATTGAGGCGGCCCGAGCAGATGAAGCCGGGGAGGGCTTTGCTGTTGTGGCGAATGAAGTCAAGTCACTTGCTGAGGAAGCCTCCGAAGCAACCGACCAGATTGAAGACCAGATCACGGCAGCACAGTCAGTAGCTAATGAGACAGCCACCAGTATCCGACAGATGACCGACCAAGTTACTGAAGGGGCTGAAACCATCGATGAAACGATTACAATCTTTGATGAGATTGCCGATTCACTGACCGAGATCGAGGCTGCAACGGTTGAAGTCAGTCAGGCAACTGATGAGCAAGCAGCCTCCTCCGAGGAAGTGGCCGGAATGGTTGATGAGGCCTCTGCACTCAGTCAGGACACCGCGGATGATGTGGCCGCGGTATCAGCCTCGACTCAGCAACAGGCCGACTCACTGGCTGAGGTTTCCCACAGTGCTCAGCAACTGTCCGAACTGGCAGCCAATCTTGAAACGACAATTGACCAGTTTGATACCGGCGTCAATGAGGTCACCACATCGGTCACATCACCGGCGGCCCCGGATGGCGGACAGAATCGCCACGATACCTCATAATCTGGTCGTAGCGTCTCGGAGACATGGCTTCGGAATATGACCACGAACAGGAGACTGAACACTGTGAGGGAAATAAACTCACACAGGAATCGCGTGATCCCACTGGTTCTGAGTGATCGTGGCAACGCTGCTTGGCTCCGAAACGGTTAAGTTTGGGAATGATATACATACTCATGGATTCCGATAGGGAATCCCGGCGTGAACGAGCGCCGTCCCGCTTCCGGTATCCCGTACCGTCTGCCAACCGACGCCACGCCAGCGCCATCGACCACCGCCACCGAGTGGTTCGACATTCTGGGGTCCCCCGACCCCTTATCCGACCCGTGCCTTTTTGTAGACTCCTTGTGGTGCTATTCCAAACAGTACCTGGCAGGCTATTCTATACCCCTCTTTGCAGTGATAACCATAGCTACCGGCCTTTGTGACAGTTATCTTATACCGGCTGGTCAGCTCATGACAACCACAGCGACCAAATCGCTGTTTGATTGTCTGGTCATCGGGACCGCCTATCACAGCGGAAACAGGGAGAACGCCCACAACGTTACTCGTGGGCTAAACCCCGTATGTTTGATAGGTATACGTGCTGAAAACGCATACCGAGTCCGAGGCAGGCCCGATCAAAGCCGCTGTCCCGGTCGGGGGAGAAGTCAGTCACGCAAGTCGCTGTTCCCAGTCAGTCGCTGACAGCGACTCGCCGGTCACGCCATCCGGCCCCTGCGCAAGTAGAAGGGTTGCAGCATCATTCATAACGTCCGGCCCTGGAATGTGCTCACGTTGTGCTGCTGGCAGATGGTCCCAGAAGCCGGTGTCAACACGTCCACCAGGATCGATAGCGTTGACATTGATCCCCGTATCGGCCAGTTCCTTGGCCTGCGTCCGCGTGAGTCCCTCAAGCGCCCACTTTGAGGCCACATATGGACCCCATTCTGCTGTGGCGTGGCGGCCAAGTCCGGACGAGACATTGAGAATGTTCCCAGCCCCGGCTGCCAACATCTCCGGGATGGCATACTTTGAGAACAGATACACCCCAGTAACATTCACGTCCATGATCTGTCGAAACTCCGCTGTTGGAACTTCGTGAAGCGGATGCTGTGTGTCGTGAAGGCTCAACTGTCCAATACCGGCGTTATTCACAACTCCGGTAATGGTGCCAAACTGTTCACAGGTTGTCGACACAACCGTCTCAACAGCCTCTTCATCTGTCACATCACCGGGAACAACAAGCGTGTTCCCGGCAGCAGTTTCAGCGACATCCTCAAGTGCACGTTCGTCACGTGCGGTCAATACAACCGATGCCCCTTCCTCGGCAAAGCGAGTTGCCATTGATGCACCGAGCCCCTGACTTGCGCCAGTGACAATAACTGTCTCCGTGTCAAGCACTCCCATTACCGACAGTGGTCCGGGCAGTGATAGTAAACGTGCCGATCCATCGTGGTCCACTCAGTGGCATCAACAATTCGTTTGGCTGACGCCTATCAAGACTCCTGCCGTCGAGTCTCGGTATACATAAACTCCGTTCCTGCTCGTGTAGCCGTTTTCGCGTCCCGTTCCGAATCCCCAATAAACAGTGTGTGCTCCGGTGATACGCCAAGTGGTTCAAGAGTTGCATACAGAGGCTCCGGATCAGGTTTTGCGGCGCTGACCGAGTCCCGACCAATGATAACGGTAACATGCTCAGCAAGGTCAAACTGCTCAAGGGCAATTCGACAGGCACTCTCGGCGTTAAGCGAGCAGACACCAACCGGTACTGTTGCCGGCAGTTCATCGGCCAGTGGCAGCCGACGCGCCTGACGGGCCCCAGCTTCCTCATGGGCCGTAATGATATCTTCAACGATAGGACGCAGACCAGCTGTGTCAGCCTGTTGTAGCACATCCCACAGCGAGTCGGACGTAACTGTGAGGCCGTGTGATTCAAGTTCAGTTATTGCCTCTTGGGTGACCGCCGCCCAGTCAACTGCAAGCTGAACGAGGGTCCCATCAAGATCATACACCAAGGCGTCGTATGCGGACACACCTATATTCTCGTCTCGACGCTATACGCCTTTGTCGCATAGCTTCTAACAACTGTCAAAAACCGAGTGGGGCTATCAACGCGACACCATCGGGATGGCCTGGGAAACCCCCATCGCTAATACCTCACACCCGTTGATCCCGTCTGCGCTGTGTCAGTTGCGGAGGCGCTCAATTCGCTTTTCGGCTGGCGGGTGTGTGGCAAAGATGGAGGCAAGCAGACCCCGATCGGAATTAAAAATACAGAGTGAGGCCATGCCCTCAGTAAGGTTTGCGTCGTTTCCTTTGGACCCCTGTGCAATCTTTTCCAAGGCACGGGCCAGTGGTTCGCCGCTGCCAATGTACCGGCGAGCATCGTCGTCGGCCACATACTCACGATATCGGGAGATAGCCATTACCAGCACCGTGACCAGCATCTGCGCGACGGCTGATAAGATCCAGCCAACGATGAAGCCGCCGGGATTGTCCTCGCCAAAGATATACACGAAATAGACCGCATAGCCAACGAGCATTCCAATAGAACTGCCGATTGTCATCATGAGCACATCGCGGTTTTTGATGTGTGATAGTTCATGTGCAATCACACCCTCTAACTCGTCGCGACTCAGTAACTGT
>JBEQBL010000010.1:0-17949 GCA_041639835.1 Salinarchaeum sp. | reverse complement strand
AATCGATGGAACGGCGTATCCTCACCGGTGCAAGTCCGCGCCAACAAGGTAGTCCGGCAACGGCGACGACGCTGAGCCGAATGCCGGTCCGAACAGAAGGGGGCTTACTCTCCTCTGCCATCTGTTCTTAACGCGGTATGTGGTTGCTGGATCGCTCAGAGCCAACCGCTTTTGAGCCATGCCCTCCGGTATCTGGTATGGAGATTCCGCTTGTCGGGGCCGGCCCGGCCATGACGGCTATCCGGGCAGCACTTGAGGACGTAGCTGTCTCACCTGTCCCCGGGGCCGTCGAAACACTAGAGACAGCCCCCATTGGTGTGGTGTCGGCACCAGCCGGTGATGCGGTGTTTGAACAAGCAATCGAACATGCCGACCGCTGGATTGCAATTGAGATTGGTGGGCTCGGTGGAGTAGCCCTCCCGGATGTGCATGCTGCGGTGACTGGATTTGGTCCCGAAACCGGGTGTTACCGTTGTCTCTCCCGTCGTGTCCAGGCAACGACCGACCAGCCTGCCGACTCACCATCCGGATCACAGGCAGGGACGTGGCTTGCAGGAGCAGTGGCCGGCTATGAACTTATTCGGCTCCTTTCGGGGGACGATCAGATCACCGGTCACTCGATTGAGATTCCGTACCAGCGACGTGAACTGCTGCCGACACCACACTGTCAGTGTGGATCGCCCCCGGCAGCAACGCTTGATCATGACAGATCATCAACGGATATTGAGACGACGATCGAGCAGGCTGAACGAGCGATTGATAACCGCGTTGGTATTGTGACTGACATCGCTGAAAATGAATCCTTCCCGGCGCCGTATTATCTGGCGACACTCGCCACAACCAAGCACATCAGCGATGGCGCAGCCCCGACATATGCCGCTGGTGTGGCTACTGACTGGAACCGCGCGTTAATGAAGGCTCTTGGCGAGGCCTATGAACGGTATGCTGCAGCCACCTATCGCCGCGACCAACTCATTGAGGCTTCACCGGCTGCGCTTGATAACGCCATCTTGCCAGCCGCTTTTGTTGGGGCTACGGTTTCAGACACATCGGAACAGTGTCCTCAATGGGTTCCAGGGGAGGCCGTTCAAACGGGCGAGGAGGTTTATCTCCCGGCATCGGCCGTGTATTTCCCGCCGCCGGATTCGGATGCTATGCATGCTATCACGACCGGACTGGCTGCTGGCACCACCGTTTCTGAGGCGGTGTTGGCGGGGCTTTTGGAGATTGTTGAGCGAGACGCAGCGATGATTGAGTGGTACGCAACCGGCACTGCCCCACGAGTGACGGTCGATTATGACCGGTTTACACGTCTGCGAGAACGTGCAACAAGCGTTGGACTGTCTGTGACTCCAAAGTTACTCACTCGTGATGTTGATGTTCCAGTTGTTGGCGTTGCTGTTCACCGTGACCAGTGGCCACAATTAGCACTTGGAACGGCAGCTGCGCTTGATGCAGCAATCGCTGCCAGTCAGGCGCTTGAGGAGGCCTTGCAAAATTGGATGGAACTGCGATCAACCACCCCTGAAGAGGCCAAGCAACTTGATGGAGCAATCGGTCGATATGCGGCGAATCCGCCAGTGGAAGCCACTGCGACAGATGGAGCAGTCCCGGCCAAACGATGTTCACGGACCTCTGAATCGTCGACTGAGATGGCGCTTACAACCGTTGTTGAGGCAGTCACCAAACAGGGCCTGACGCCGTATGCAACACGACTTACCACGCGTGATCTTGCGACGATTGGTATTGAGGTTGTTCGCGTACTGGTTCCGAAGGCCCAACCCCTGTTTACCGATACCCCGGTCTTTGGTGAGCGAGCACAAACGGTACCACCGACGTTTGGTGAGCGCCCCCGACTTGAGCGGTCGCATCACCCCTATCCATAGTCTTGACGCGGTACTCAGATCCCGAACATTGCTCGTAGGAAGTCACGCGTACCAGGCCCAAGGCCAACCGACAGGACAACAACCAACAGCAGCACTGTATATCGGGGTGTCTCGGCAAACATCTCATCGTTGAACAGCCAGACGATAGCCGTTGCAACACCAACTTTCAATGGCAAAAACGGCCATGTGATCCCGATGAGATCTGACACCCAGCTCGGTTGTATAGCCGCGGTTATGTTTCGAACGGCAGCATTAACAACGTGTTTTGGCCGGTAGCCGCCAATCCAATCTAGGGTTAGGACGTTGGCGATGCCATCAACTGCATGGCCCCAAATAATCACCGCGCCAGCGATCCCAGTACCATTGTTGACCATCGGTGCATACCGCTGGGTGAGGAGCCATACACCACCCGTAATTGCTGTTGCCCCACCCAGTGTGATTGCCGGGACCCCAAGATCAAGTTCAAGAACCGATGTTGTCGCCACAAGCCAACCAAGGTAAGCAATCGTAATCGCCAGGCAACTGCTGCCAATCGCTGCCAGTGCGGTTTCATACTGCCGTACGATCCCCCGAGAGGCCACAAAAACACTCAACAATAGGGCCCCAACTGTGACTGCAAAGACAGTAACATAAATAAACGGACTAATGATCACGGCAGTATACGGAAATGGAATTGCCGGGGTCCCTGTTGCCTCAAGTAGTGCAATGCTCGCATCTTCAACGGTTCGAAGGCTCCCACCAAGGAACACAAAGGGCAGGATAGCATACAAAAAAGAGCGTCGACGGGCGACATCAAGCCGATCAATAATCAAGTAGACTCCGCCAAGCATCAATAATAGAATGACGCCATAACTGACCGTTGACACGGCGGTATATCCCGGTTCGGCGATCACTGCCTCTGTTGTCGCGGTACAGGTATCCGGAATATACGTCGTTCCATCCTGTCTAGCGATACAGTCAAGACCACGTCCATCGGCCTCAACAGGCCCCCAGAAGTATCGCCAGAGGATGCCATCGTAGATCCGTCGCGGAAAGATAAGGGCACCAACGGTCACAACAGCCGCCAGGCTGCCGGTGATGAGTACCCAAAGTCGTTCAAACCGGTGCCGGTCGTATTCCACATCCGAACGCGGGAGGTCGCCACAATTGAGAATTCCGATTTTTCGCCTGCCGGCACACAGACACCTACCTATCTCACCGCGTTTTAGCTGTCATTGCTGTGGCTGGTGATCGTCTGCGCTCTGTGTCAGACGACACGCAAGCTTCGACTGGCTATGAGTGCATCAACAACCTTGGGCGCAAGGCCTCGTAGCATCCGGCTTAATGACCTGTGACCGTGAGATTGTCAGAGTCGCTTATTCCAGGCATCGGTCCGAAACGTTTCCTCAGCCCGCGTTTGCGCTCGTGTGAGTGTTTCCTCCGATAGCTTCGCCGCCTCACCGCCGTATGTTTCCTGAAATGTCGCAATCAGGGCATCAATCACGGTTTGTCGCGAGGCGTCGATATGATCGGCAATCAAGGCAACACGCTTTTCAGCCGAGTCGACAGCCTTGTCCGAAACCTTCTCCTCGCCGATCCGAAGGGTTCGCAACATTGCCTCAATATCGAGGTCATAGCTCATCGTTGTATGATGCAAGACGGCGTTTTGCTTTCGCAACTGTGCAGCGCCACCGATTTTCCCGGCGGTGTGGGTAATGTCATTAAGCGGTTCGTGTTCGACATCAAGCCCAATATCCGTAAGTGCGTCAATAACCCACTGATTAAGCTGTTGATAGCTTTGCTCAACCGCATCTGGTACTGCCGATCGAGGAAGATACATAGAGAAGGTAATCACATCTCCGGGCTCAACATACATCGCTCCGCCACCGGTAACCCGTCTAATAACCGGAATATCGTGTGTTTCGACGTACTCGACGGCCACTTCATCGGCATAGGCCTGAAATCGACCCAGCGGTACAGCCGGTGTCGTTCGATACCAGATCCGAAGTGTTGGTGTGCCCGCATCAGCGTTGAGATCCTCTAAGAGGAGTTGATCAAGTGCATGATGGACGGCTTCCGATCGGGGGATTTGGGTGTTGATAATCCGCCAGTTCATGATACTGCCTCAGTGGTTATAGAGGCCAGATCATTCGCATCAAACCCAATTAGCTCCGCGTCTACTTCTTCGATGGCCGTGACAAGCTGCTCGGTATCAACATCGGTTGGATGGCCGACGAGTGCGGCCTCCAGTTTCGAGAGGGCATCTGTCGGCTCAAGAAAGAAATCGCCGGTAATTGTTGCGTCGGTGATGTGATCGTCATACTCGACGGTTACGCGGACGAGTTTCCCACCAGGGGGTTTGACTGTGGCCGTCCCTTGCATAGGCCAGTATGTGTCCGTGTGAGAACTTTTACGTTCCGATTCATACACCTCCGACGATTGCTCAGTGGGTGTGCTCACTCATCAATCAGTAGCCTCATCAGCGACGCGTCCAGATGTGTGTTCGTGTCTCGCCGCGCTGACAGCCGGATTAACCTTACCGCTGGACCGATTGCTCCCGGTCTCTTTCGCCTTGCGTGGCCGCTTGTCTTGGGGAATCTGTTACAGACAGTCTATAATCTTGCCGATATGTTCTGGGTCGGCCGGGTAAGTCCGGAGGCGGTTGCTGCTGTCTCACTTATGTTCCCTCTTTCGTGGCTGTTCATTTCAACGGCAATTGGGGTCACAGCAGCAACGATCGCGCTTGTCTCGCAGTTTGTTGGGGCTGGCAATGACCGCCGTGCTGATGCTGTTGTTGGCCAAAGTGTGTTGCTTGCGAGTATTGCTGGGACCGTGCTTGCTCTTTTTGGCTATGTCTTTCGCCGACCATTGTTACGCTGGATTGGGGCTGATCAGGATCCACTGGTCTTTGCTGATGCCTTAGCATACATTGAGATTATTTTTCTTACCCTGCCATTGACGTTTCTCTTCTTTGCTTTTCGAGCGTCGTTACAGGGTGCCGGGGACACCAAAACTGCCATGTGGATTGTTGCTATTTCTGCGGGTGTTAACGTCGTTCTTGATCCGTTTCTCATCCTTGGCTGGTGGATCGTTCCGGAACTTGGCACACGTGGGGCTGGATGGGCAACATTTTTATCCCGACTTCTTGCTGCTGTTGTCGGTATCGGCATTCTGCTTGCCGGGTCCTGGGGCATTCGATTGCGCCCCCGTGATCTGTTTCCAGACCCGCAATTGTTGCGCAAACTCATCGATATTGGCTACCCGGCGACTGTCGATGGCTGGGCGCAATCATTTGCAGCGGTTGTTATCGCCGCACTGGTGGCTGCCTTTGGCCCGGTGGCAACGGCCGCCTACGGCATTGGAATCCGTATGATGTCCATTTCATGGGCTGTTGCCGGGGCCGTTGGCCAAGCAGCAGCGACCGGTGTCGGCCAGAATATCGGAGCCACGCAGGCTGACCGTGCCATGCACACGGCCCTGCTGGCAACCGCTACAACCATGGGACTGTTGTTTGTTGCCGGGGCAGCCGTGTGGCTGTTTCCGGCACCGGCAATGCGTGTGTTTGTCGATGATCCCGCTGTTATCGACGAGGGAGTTCGATTTCTACGGATTGTTGCCCTGTCTTGGGCCTTTGCCGGCGGACTCATGGTTATTCAGGGTGGCTTTCGTGGGGCCGGCAACACACGGGTTGCGATGGTCCTCTCGCTGTTATCACGATGGGGATTTCGCTTCCCAATTGCGATTGTCGTTGCCTTTGGCTGGGTTGTGACCGTACCAGTGCTTGGGGATATCTCCATTGCTGGCTTTGACTTCGGGATCGTTGGCTTATGGTGGTCCTACGCGATCAGTGCTGTCGTGTCTTTTGCCATTGGACTTGGGTGGTTCCTGCGTGGCCGATGGCAACAGCGTGTGGTCGAACAGGACTCTCCAGATACGGTTGTCCCTCCCGAGTCTGCTCCAACGCCCGATACCGAAACCGACAGTCCATAGCCTCTTTGTACCACCTGGATGACAAAATGAGGCCAATCCGGCCGCCGCAACCAAGTATTCGGGTCGCTATCATTCATATGTGACTGCAGGGACCGTCGCTCCGAATCTACAACTTGCGTCCGTTGCTGTTGGTGTGCTTGGCATTTTGCTTGTCTACGTGCTGAGTGGGCCAGCAATCGACCGTATCACACCGTATCTTCCGGGAGTTCAAACACAGACCCTCCGACGGCTCTTCCGACTTCCGCTTGCTGCCTCGGCAACGCTCATCATCAGTTGGGTACTGATTCAGTCGTTTGTCCTCCCGGAGATCACACTGCTTCGTCAGTATATTGACCCGTATGTTATTCCTGTTTTCCAGACTATCGGAGCAGTTGTTTGGCTACCGAGCCTGCTTCGTGCTGGTCGAGGCGTGATTCGATATGCTGTCGACACTGGTCGCATTGAGGAAGCGATTGCCCCGATCATCCAGAATATTTGGTCGATTATGATCCTTCTGGGTGGTGCAGGCGTGTTATTATCAATCTGGGGAATTGATATTACGCCGTTGCTTGCCTCCGCTGGGGTGCTTGGCATTATTCTTGGCTTTGCAGCCCGAGCAACTATTGCAAATTTCCTGGCCAGTCTTGCGTTATATGCCGATAATACCTATCAAGCGGGGGATTTCATTGCCATTGAGAATGAAGACGTTACCGGATTTGTTAATGATGTCACTATCCGGAGCACGACCTTAACAACGCTTGATGGCAACGTCGTGACCATTCCCAACTCAACGCTTAATGAGGCGATCATCACAAATCAGTCCTCCCCTAATGCCGGTCGGCGGCTTCGACTACAGGTTGGAGTCTCGTACGACGTTGCTCCTGATCGCGTCAAGGAGTTACTGTTGAATGTTGCCACTGAGAATACGCTTGTTCGTGACACGCCAACCCCAACAGTTCATCTCCGGGACTTTGGCGACTCAGCAATTATCTTTGAGTTGCTTGTCTGGATTGAACGTCCACAACAGACGCTGGTTGTTGAGGATGAACTCAACGTCGCGATCCAAGAGACACTCGCCGACGCTGGAATTACAATGCCGTACCCCCAGCGAGTTGTCACCCTGAATGATCAGTCTACGGTATCATCACAGGAAGCCTCTTGAGAGCCCGCCACGGCGTCTATAGGATGTTTTTGCCCTGTACAGGCGGTCGAGGCGACTGCCCGGGGGCTTGACCTCGGGATGAGTTTATGAACTATCAGATATACTACTATCGTTATCGGCTGTCGAGGCGAATGTTGTGGGGCTTGCCTCCGAGACGGTTCACTCGTATCGCAAGGCCTCAATTGGATCAACACGAGCGGCTCGCCATGCTGGATACAGTCCAGCAACAGCGCCAATAACAAGTCCCATGCCCGTTGCTAGACCAATCCATCCGACTGGTATAGTAAAGCTAACATCAGCATATATCGCTGCTCCATATCCGACGCCAAGACCAACCGGAATCCCGATCACAGCCCCCGCAAGTCCAAGCAACACAGCCTCGGCAAGAAACAGACTCATAACTTCCCGATTGCGGGCTCCAACAGCTTTCATGATCCCAATCTCTCGCGTTCGCTCTGTGACGCTCACGAGCATAATATTGGCAATGCCGAACGCGCCAACGAGCAATGCTAAGACTCCAATCCCGGTTACCAGCCGTGTAATATCCTCAAGCACGGACTGAATTCCTTCAACGATATCGGCAGTTGACTGTACCGTCACCGTCCCATCGGCTCCAAGTATTTGGGGGGCATCCGCCTCATTGGAGTCAAAGTAGGCCTCAATTGCCGACTGTACTGTCGGTACGTTGCCAGCCTCGGCGACGACGGTCACCTGTCGGTAGGCTCGCTGATCAACGCCCTGTGTCGGTGAACTGGCTGTAGCGGTATAGAATGGATCTGCCGGAATATACACCTCCGGTGCAAGGTCTCCAAAGTCACCGATCCCACCGCGGGTGTCGGTAACAATTCCGACAACAGTGAAGTTTCGCTGCCGACCGCCAAAATCAATTGTGACCGGGCCGCCAACAGACACATTCTGCTCGAACCGGTTCGCTGCTGTTTGTGAGAGAACAATGTCCCCTGCGGTTGTCGTTGGATCCGCTGGTCCGGATTCAAAGGCCTCGCCAGCGACAAATGTTCCGCCTGTAAACGCTGCGGTTGTTGTGGCCGTCACACTGTCCTGACCGATTGTCTCATTCCCATAGCGTAATGAGACGACCGGTATCTCCCCGCGTGGAATCACCGTGCGGACGCCATCAATTGCCTTGAGGGACTCAATATCGGCTGTTGTAATGGCTGGCAGTGCAAACTCCGCTCCGGCCCCTGGTACCGGCGGTCCATCGTCCGGCGCCTCCGTACTGCCGGTCAAAAGGTATATTTCACTGGCAGAGGTCCCCTGAAACTCCGAGACAACGTCTGACTGGACACTGGCCCCAAAGCTTGCAAATGCGATGACTGTTGCAATTCCGATCACAATGCCGACAATTGTCAGTGCGGATCGCAATCGGTGCCCAACAAGCGCACGCACGGCGATCCGAAGTCCTTCACGTGGATCCATCTGGCGACACCTCTTCATGGGATGCTGGGTCAGACAGTGACTCAATCTGCTCAATAACGCCATCGCGAATGTGAACGATTCGGTCGGCGTGTTCGGCAATTCGCCGCTCGTGGGTTACAAGCAAAATTGTATTCCCGCGGTCGTTTGCATCGGCCAGCAGTGACATAATTGCCGCCCCGGTGTCCGTATCTACGTTTCCAGTTGGCTCATCGGCTAAGACCAGGGTTGGATCTGCGGCTAATGCTCTGGCGATGGCGACCCGCTGGCGTTGCCCGCCGCTTAGTTCCTGTGGCAGATGGTCCAGTCGTTCTCCAAGTCCCACACGCTCTAACAGCGTCGTTGCCCGCTCATGTCGCCGGGGGCGCTCCCACTCAGCAAAGACAAGCGGTAGGGCAACATTCTCCGTCGCTGTGAGTCGAGGCATGAGATTGAATGTCTGGAAAACAAACCCAATATCTGTGCCACGAAGCTGAGCACGGCTGGCCTCCGAAAGGCCTGTAATATCTTTTCCATCAATGCGTACCGTTCCAGCAGTTGGTGTATCCAGTGCCCCAACTAGATTCAGGAGTGTGCTTTTGCCGGAGCCACTTGGGCCCATGACTGCTGTATACGATCCAGCAGGTAGGTCAAGATCGACCCCACCCAGTGCGGTCACTGTCCCACCAAGTGTATACTCCTTCCGCACATCATCAAGTTGCACTACCGGCTGAGCGTCCTGTCCAGTCCCCACAGACATGTACCAACAGACACGGCTGGGAAGGCCCTGAATGTTCCGTTTGGAGGACTTTGCAGCTTCGTGATCCGCCTCTTGGCAAAGGCTGATACGGACTCATCCGCTACTATAAGAGGAATGAATAACGACGACAGAGGTGCGATTCCAACGGTCGTTGCGGCCGGGGTCCTTGTTCTGATCATCGGTGGGATTGGCGCTGCTGGCCTGGCGATTGCGGATACTGATCCAACCGGTGATGAGATCCTTGAGGCGACGTCCGACCGTTATATGACTGCTGAGTCGGTTGTCACCGACGCAACAGTGACTGTTGCCAACGATACGACTGAGCAGTCCGTTTCACTGTCAGCGGTCACAACTGCCGATGACCAGGCTCGGATTACGGTTACTGATGACGGACAGGACGTCATCGCTGGTACCGACGGTGATCGTGTTTGGATATACAACCCTCAAGAGGATATTACTGCGATTGCTAATGAGACAGCAGAGAATGCCTCGGATATTGAAATCCGGGCTGGCCCTGATGCTGACCTTGATGTTGACCCGGCGGCCATGGCTGAAGGTTCACTCACACAAGTGAATCAGTCCGATTATGACGGTAACTCCGAGCAACTTGAGGGGGTCCTCGACGAGCTTGACCCCGAACTTCGTGAGGAGTTGGACACGGCTGATTCGCTTGGTGAGGTTGACTTTGCGGGGGTATTCGATACTGATAATCTTACCGCCCAGCAAGTGAGTACGACGACCCTTGACGGTGAGGACGCCTACGTTGTCTCAGTAACTCACCCGGAGACTGACGGTGAAACGCGGCTGTGGATCAGCACCGAAACGAATGAACTCCTCCAACAGCGCAGCACCCACCCTGAGTCTGATCGCACTGTCACAGTTGACGTTTCCGAGACACGATTTAATGTCTCAGCTGCTGACAGCACCTTCCAGCCGCCTAATGCCGATGCCGGCTCCGACCTATCCCCGACGGTTACTGAGTCTATTGATGAGTTGCGATCATACGTCGACTTCCCCGTTGCCACGCCTAACGATGCTTGGGAGTTCACTCAAGGAACAGTCGCTACTACACCTGTAACAGCTGTCGCTGGTGAATACACTGACGGTGAAACAACCATTATGATTGGGCAAGTTGCCACCGACCAGCTTCCCGAGGATGTGACCGCTGACGCGGATACAACCGTCGACATTGGCAATCGGACAGTATCGCTTGTTGAGACCGAGCGGGGGTATGCTGGTTGGTGGACCGATGATGCGGTTGTGACAAGTGTCAGTGGCAATGTCACCGAATCTGAGCTTCGAACAATTATCGAAGAGACAGAACCGGCTGAATAATCGACGGCAACCGACCGTCATATAAACTTCGGGAGTGGTTGTGTGCTTGACCGATATCGGTATTCCTCTCGAACACATAACAGTACTGTGGCGAAACCGCTTCGATTCCGTGTCTCCCGGGAGTCGTGGTCTAATGACCGTGTCAGACGGCGGATCTTTGACCCATTACGGTCAAATATCGGGGCACGGTCCGTTGTCCCCCGATTTGATATTCATGGCTCATGGTCTACCTATCGCTTTGAGATGACAAACGGTGACCTTGCGGTGTTCGCGTTTGATGACACGGACGGCTACTGGATGGGAAATACCGAAACGCCGGAGATTCTATGGCGCACTGACAAATACGCATGGGCTGATGTCCCCTATCCGGTATCACGGTGGGCACAGCGGGAGTTTCTCGATACACTGCATGAACGAACCCCCTGGCTTGCGTCATATCCACATCTCTCATGGTATTTTCTGCCGGTATTTATGTCCAAAGACGGCCGTGTATCAACACGACAGTTCTTTCGTAACCATGCAGCCGGATTTCCAAACACGGACTGGACAACAGCTGTCCAGTTCCTTGAGGAGCTTCTTCGCCCCGGGTTTTTAGATCCCTATCGTGCTGTGATGGCTGGTAAACTCGGTACAAGCAAACAGGTCGATCACATCCGGATGAGTGCAGCGATCAGTGAGTTTCTTGCAGCCGCTTTGCTTGCTGAGGCTGGATACGAGGTACGCCCCGAGATCGCAGTCTCAACGGGTCACTCAATTGATTTTAAGGCCACAGATGGTGACCAGACGACGCTTATCGAGGTAACCCGTCCAACGAATCCACAACGACGCAACGCCAACGACGCTATCCAAGCCATCCGTGAGACCGCCCAGACAAAGACCAATGGACAACTGGCCGCTCACGGAGGCGGTGTGGTACTGTTTGTTGACTGTTCAGGCTTTACCGATACGCAGTGGGCGGCTATCCGCGAGCAACAGCCGACTGTTGGACATCGTCCAACGGTTGTCTACCGTGTGACGCCTCAAGCTCCGACGGAGGGATATGTCCTGGGATCGGTTCCATTGGATTTTGATACTGCGCTGACCCGATACGACTGAGTGGATTGTGACCGATGTGGATGGACTATACCGAACTGTAGGCTTTTTTGCTGCCGGCCTCCACGCATCGAGTAATGAGTACAAGCGAGGATGCCTCCGACGCCGCGCCTGGCCGCGTTACGGAGGCCGATTATGACTACGATGCACTCGGGTTAACCGCAGGACTTGAGATCCACCAGCAACTCGATACCGACACAAAACTGTTCTGTAACTGTCCAACCGACCTTCGGGACCCCGAGGAGGCAACACGACGGTTTACCCGCTATCTCCACCCAACGCGAAGTGAACTGGGCGAACTTGACGAGGCTGCAGTTGAGGAAAGTCGGATTCAGCGCGCATTTGAGTATTTGGCATACGATACAACCTGCTTAGTCGAAGCCGATGAGGAACCTCCTCGCCGTATTGATACTGAGGCCCTTACCGTAGCGATGCAGATTGCCAAGTTGATGGACATGACAGTTGTCGATCAACTCCAGGTCATGCGCAAGATTGTCGTCGATGGGTCGAACACCACCGGTTTTCAGCGGACGGCCAAACTCGCTGTTGACGGCACTATTGATACTCCGGATGGCCCCGTCCGTATTGATGATCTTATGCTTGAGGAAGAAAGCGCCCAGCGGGTCACCGAGACTGATGCCGGGGTCCGATACAGTCTCGATCGGCTTGGCATTCCGTTAGTCGAGATTGGCACCAAGCCGGATATTAGTACGCCTCAGCAGGCCCGTGATGCGGCCGAACGGATCGGTATGATCGTTCGCTCAACGGGCGCTGTCAAACGTGGTCTTGGCACGATTCGCCAGGATGTTAATGTCTCAATTGCCTCCGGGGCCCGCGTTGAAATCAAGGGCGTCCAATCGCTTGATGATATCGACGACATTGTCCATAATGAGGTCGCCCGACAGGTCCGTCTGCTTGATATCGCGGAGACGCTCCAGGCCCGTGATGCAACTGTTGGTGAGCCACAGGATGTGACCGATGTCTTCGCTGAGACCGAAAGCGGTGTGATCCGTGGTGCGATCGCTGATGAAGGGACAGTTCGTGCGGTCCGACTCACCGGGTTTGATGGTCTTGTTGGACAGGAACTCCAACCAGATCGTCGTCTTGGAACTGAGTTTGCTGATCATGCTCGTCGACATGGAGCCGGTGGGATCTTCCATACGGATGAACTGCCAGCCTACGGCGTTACCACTGAGGAGGTAACCGCCCTCCGTGATGCCGTTAATGCTGCTCCCTCGGATGCCGTTGTCCTCGTGGCCGACGATCCTGAGACCGCTACCCTGGCGCTTGATGCCGTTATTGACCGGGCGGAGACAGCAATTGAGGGAGTTCCTGAGGAAACCCGTGGAGCCAACGAGGATGGTACAACGCGATACCTTCGTCCGCTTCCCGGTGTTGCCCGCATGTATCCTGAGACAGATGTCCCTCCGGTCGCCCCCGACCCAGCTGATGTCACGACACCAGAGCTTCTAACCGAGAAGGTGTCCCGGTATCAGGACGCGTACGGACTTGACCCTGGACTCGCCGAGCAGGTTGCATACGGTCGATACATGTCTGTCTTCGAGCGTGCTGTTGACCGTGGTGTCGACCCGACGCTGGCGGCGGATACCCTGGAGGGAACATTGACCGAACTCAAACGTGATGACGTCTCCATCGATGCACTCTCCGAGGAGCAGTTGACAACGGCGCTTGTCTCCGTTACAGCCGGTGAACTTCCTTCGGAAGGGCTCCCAGACCTGCTGCGTGTCCTTGCCGCTAAACCGTCACTATCAGTCTCTGAAGCGATTGAGCGTGAGGATCTTGGTGGTGTCTCGGAAGCGGAGGTTCGAGATGTTATCGTCGATGTTGTTGAGCGCAATGCCGACCAGGTGCAAACCGAGGGAATGGGGGCCTTTTCAGCATTGATGGGTGAATGTATGGGCACCCTGCGGGGCAAAGCCGAGGGGGATACTGTCAGTCAACTTCTCCGTGAAGAAATCCAGCGGCGAAGCTAATCCTCCTGGCTTTCTGTTGGCGGCGAGACAAACTGTGCGCCGCGCCGAAAGAGACCGGTCAGCGTGATTGCCTCCCGGTCGGTGGGATGGGCGCGTCCGACCAGTCGACGAAACAGTCGTTTGGTCTTGTCTCGCTTTTCGGTGGGATGCCCAAGTGACTGGAGAAAGGCATCAAACTGCGTATAGAGTTGCTCAATGTGCTGTTCGTTAGCACGATCATGCTGTTGATCCGGGAGTTGTGTCTCATCGGTTGCCAACGTCTGCAGTTCATACAGCGCAATTGTCGCTGCCTGGCCGAGGTTTAAAACCGGATACTCGGGGGCAGCCGGAATCGAACATAACTGATCGAGTTTGGCAAGTTCCTCATTCCGCAGTCCATTGTCTTCCCGTCCAAACACCAGTGCCATGGAGGTATCAACGGTTGCGAGCTCTGTTGCTAACTCCGCGGGTGACTGGACTGGATACCGCGTTGGATTTGTTGCATTGGCTCCTGGTATGGCAGTAAATCCAACCGTATGGTACTCTCCTACCAGGGTTTCAAAACTCGGTTGACGATGGTTTGGCAGAATATCATGTCGGGCCTGGCCAGCAAATCCATAGGCTTCTCCACCGGACTCTAACTCCGGAGGATCAATTAACAGCAGTTCCCTAAACCCGAAGTTCTTCATTGCACGGGCAATCGTCCCAATGTTTCCTGGCGTCTGGGGCTCAACAATTGCAACCGCAGGCGCAGAACGGTCAGCGTCGGACACGAATGTCTATCTGAGTATAGCGATGTGGCGGTTAAACCATCTCTGTTTTTTCTTGTCGTCCTAGCCTCCGTGTCCCTGGCTGTTACCGCCCACGGACATATAGGATAACGCTCATGAAACTTGGTTTTGACAGTCTGTTGCATGGCTACTTACCTGCTTGGGCGTCGATGTATTCCTCAATGACTTCGCTGGGCACGTCGCCCGCACTTGAGACGAAGGACGAGCGCGTCCACAGCGACGGCAAGCCGAAGTCGAACTCGTCGCGGAGGTGGTGCGAGGAGTAGCCCTTGACCTGTTGCATGATCTTGTTCGGGGCGAGCGTCGGGTCGCCTGTGATGAACAAGTGTACGTGGTCGGAGCGAATCGCCAACTCCAGAATCTCCAAATCGAGTTCGTCGGCTTTCTGCTCAATGAGTTCTTTGAGACGGTCGCGGACCTCGTCCTCAAGCACCGACTTGCGGTATTTCGGACACTAGATAAAGTGGTACTGGAGTTTGTGGACGGTGGTACGCTCCCTGTCGAACCCACGAGGCATCGCCAGTATATACATACTACTCACCTAACGATGGTACGCAAACATCCAACCCCAGCCGTGGCTATGAACGTGGATAGATTCCCAGTTGTCGGCTTCATCCCACCCGTAAACGGGTGGAATTTCGCCTCGCTACCGCTGTAACGGCGGTCTGGCCACGTCAGAAGACTGGTATACAAACCAGCAAATCTCCCAAACTTACGGGACGAGAAGCCTCGTGGTTGATGAGGAGGTCACATGTTGCTGTCCGGTTAAAACAGCACTATCGACAATCAGTTAGTACGACTCTGCGGACGAACTGTCATTACCGAGCAGTCCGTCTGATCGAGAAGGTTTGACTGCACAACGCCAAAGACGCGTTCGCGTACCGATGGCTGTGTTTCTCCAAGGACAATGAGATCATGATCCGGGGCTACCGAGAGAATGGCATTGAGACGTGACTGGCCTGTCTCAACCTGCCAGTCGATCCGTGAACGTGCTATCCCAAGTTCACGTAATCGGTCGGCCGCACCGCGGAGCATGTATTCCATCCCATCATCAGCCGTCTCCGAGGCGTGAAACAGCACGATATCCGCCTCATTCGCCGTGAACAACTCGCTGACAACCCGCAAAATCCGATCGATATTGCGATCCGGCTTGAGGAGAACCAACACCTGCTGCTCGGTGCTGTTCTTATCAATTGAGGTCGAGTTGCCAGGGGTCAGCAGGGCTGCACTCCCGTACTCATTTGCTGCCCGGTCAATTGAATTCTCACGATCTGGGGTAAATACCAGCCGCTTTGACACATCCACGTGACGGTTTGTAAGTGTAGTCAGTAGTGTTTCAAGTCGATCGGTGGCGGTAGTCTCATACTGGTTACGGAGCTGTGTGGGTGCTGTATGATCTGGTACCGGCCAATAGCCAAGCACGGTCACCCGGCCTGGAGCAAGTAAGTCAATCGCCGACAAGTCACCAGCCACCTCCGTTGAGACATCAACAGGGACTAACACACTATCAGCATTACCTGCTCCTGCCGTCTCCTCGGTGGTGTCGCCATCAGTCGCCATATACGGACTCTCGTATGGAGGCATATATGTTTACTTTCCCACTGGTGTGCCGATCGACAACGACTGTTTTTGCCGGGTGGTTATACTTGGTCTGCCTCCTGTCGTCGTGGTGATAACCACCGGTCCCTGACGCCTGTGTGCTACTTCTTTTATGCGCGGGCTGACAACCATCAGGATAATTCAATAGCATGCCATCGACTCCAACCGCGCTGATTGCTATTCGTGTTGATGAGGAAGCCAACTCTCCGGTATCGGATGAGCTCGCTGCCTTTTTATCGCCATTGCCGATTACGCTTGTTGGTCTATACAGTGTTCCTGACCAGACAGCGCCTGCACAGGCTCGCGACCAGTTTGAGTCCGATGCTCGTGATCGACTCAAGACCGTTGCTAAGTCCTTTGATCAGACCGGCGCCGAACTTGAACGCCGCATTGCCTTTACCCACGATCCAAATGCCACACTTGCAACCATCGCCAATGACATTGATCGCCTTGCCATCGTTTTCCCGGCACCAATGACTGTGCCCGATCGTATTCTTGTTGCCGCCCGCGGAGAAATCAACGTCTCAAATCTTGCTTCGACAGCCAAGACGTTACTCAAAGGCAGTAACGCTAATGTGACCCTATACCATGCGCTTGACACGTCCGATGAGGTTGATGTCGATACCGACGAAGGCGACCGGGCATTGCAGGCAATTGAAACAACCCTCCGAGAGGGGGGCATCGCGGCAGAGCGCATTACCACAACTGTGGAGCGAGCTGATGATCCACTTGACGCGCTGATCGAGCAAGCCGAAGCCCATGACTTTCTGATCATCGGGGAAGATCAGCCACAACTTGCCGATCGCATCTTTGGCGAAACGTATGAACGAATCGCTGATGCGGTCTCTGTTCCATTGTTAGTTGTTCGGCGTCCTGAGCAGTAATCCAATCACGAGCAATCGCAGTAAGAAAACTTATACCGGATGCTTCGAAATCACAATACGGAGACCGGAAGGGCGCTTTGGGTAGGGGTACACACGCGCCATTCCGGTTCGCGAACTCTCTGGAATTACATCATCTTTAGCACCAGCCATGCAGTTTGATGAGTGGGCGCCGGCATACCATGCGCTCCGCACCGCCTTTGGATTTGACCGCCGTGGGGATGAGCGCGCTCGTGACCAGCTTCATGCGCTTGTTCATGATCAAACCCCGCTGGCATCAGTCGATACACTTGCCATTGAGGGGGCAGATGTTGCAATCGCCGGAGCTGGCCCCACCCTGCATACCGATCACGAGCAGATTGAGGCGGCCGACGTAGTGATTGCGGCTTCCGACGCCGGGCATCGACTTGCTACAATGGGCTACCGGCCAGCCCTGATCGTGACCGACTTAGACGGGGCGCCGGCTGAGACACTTGCCCTTGCTCAGGCCGGTATCCCAGTGGCGATTCATGCTCATGGGGACAACCGGTCGGCAATTGATCACTGGGTGCCGAAGTTTCCGTCTGAGCGACTGATTCCAACGACACAGGTAGCGCCTCGTGGAGTTGTGCGCAACTTCGGTGGGTTTACCGATGGGGATCGGGCGGCGTTTCTGGCTGACCACGTTGGTGCTACGACCCTCTCTTTTCCAGGCTGGCAGCTTACTGGTTCCTCAGTGGGGAAAATAAAACAGCATAAACTCGACTGGGCAGCAAAACTTCTCTACTGGCTAGAATGTCGCCGTGAAACGCAGTTCGCACTGCTTGATGGCATCCGGGAGACTATAACACTCTCATGGTATTCCGAAGACGAAAGCAGGTAATCAGTCGGTGATAGCAACAACAACGTTTATTGTAGGGCTCAGGCTGTATCAAATCAATCTGAGGTTGGTGTCTCATGCACGGTTAGAGTAATGTCACGCGACGAGCCCTCCAAGTCGGTGACAACTCGAGCAACGACCCGCTTTGCTTCCTCATATATGAGCGGGGTTATGCGATCGACAACCCAGTCAACCGACACCAACGATGGAAGGTCAAGATGGCCTGGCGCGTATGAACTGGGATCATAGG
>JBEQBL010000009.1:0-18026 GCA_041639835.1 Salinarchaeum sp. | reverse complement strand
TCCTGTTTTCCCTCAGCGTCAGCACCAATGGCGTTGATATGGGTGTGCTCCCCGACAACAGCGCGGTCAACAATGGGATCGTGATCGGGGGTAACCGTTGAAAGATTATCACACCCCGCAGCCTCGGCGATCGATCCTGCCCGAATATCAAAGCGATCGTTGAATGCATCAAGATAGGCATCCAGTCGCGCCTGGTCCTGCTCAGCAACAACGACCTCTTCAATGGGGCGAACGGTAGCAATCGCCTCAAGTTGGGCATATGATTGAACACCGGCGCCAATGACGCCAAACGAACTGGCATCAGGAACGGCAAGTCGGTCAGTGGCGACAGCGGCAGCTGCTCCGGTGCGAAGTCGGGTGAGTTCGGTACCGTCCATGATAGCAAGCGGGGCTGCCGTTTCCGGATTTGAATAGATGACAATGCCCATGACAGTCGGGAGATCAAACCGTGCTGGGTTCTCTGGGTGTGAGTTAACCCACTTGATCGCTGCCCCATCCCAGTCTCCAGCGTCAACATAAGCCGGCATTGCCCGAAAGTCGCCATCATACTGCGGGAGATCGATGTATGATTTGGCGGGCATCTGCACAGAGCCACGCGCGTAGGCGTCAAATGCTGTTTCGACAGCGGTGATCGCCTCCGAAAAGGAGACACTGGCCGTAACATCGGTGCTATCAAGAATACGCGTCTGCATGCTGTGTTGTTAGTCCTACCACCGCTTAATCTGATCGTATAGCAGGCGAGAAAGACACAACCGCCGACAAGACCGAACGACACTGACGGAGTATGTGATTATCGGCTCTATTAGTGTGTGAACGATAATGAATAAAGTGATATCTCAAACATTTATACCAGAAGCAATCAAAGCGTCATAGTATGGTTAGCGAGAAGATTGATCGCCGGACAGTCATCCAAACACTCGGTGTGGCTGGGGTTGTTGGTCTTGCTGGCTGCTCCGGTAATGGTGAGGATGACGGCAGTGACACGACAGATGGGGGAGACGACAGCGCGGTTGAGGAAACACGGATTAGTTGGCATGCCGGCGGCCAGGGTGGAACATATTATCCACTCTCAAATCAGTTTAAGACGATTATTGACGAACAGACTGATTATACACTGCAGGTGCAGTCAACAGGCGCAAGCGTCCAAAACGTCGGAAGTCTAGCTGACGGATCAGCGGACTTTGCGTTAATTCAGAACGATATTGCCTCATTTGCGCGAAACGGAACGGGTATCGATGTCTTCGAAGGTGAACCAGTGGAGAATCTCCGTGGCGTTGCAACGCTATACCCAGAGACGATTCATATCGTGACCCGGACCGAAACCGGCATCGAATCACTCGCTGATCTGGAGGGACGGACGATCAACACCGGTGATCTTGGCTCTGGAACGCAGGTAAACGCCTTGCAGATTCTTGAGACGGCCGGCATTACGACGGATGATTTCGATGAGCGAAACGATGGCTTCTCGACAGCTGCCAACCAGCTCCAGAACGGCGATATTGATGCGTCGTTCGTTGTCGGTGGATGGCCAGTTGGGGCAATCGAGGAATTAGCCCAAACAACCGATATCAGCGTGCTCAACCTTAGCGACGATGAGTTAGACGGAATTCTCAATACACAGGACTTCTTCGCAGAGGATACCATCCCAGCAGGCACCTATGAAGGCGTCAGCGAGGAGACAACGACAGTCTCGGTGCAAGCGATGATCGCCACCCGTGAGGAGTATGATGCCGATATTGTTGAGACGGTCACTGAGACACTGTTCAACAACGTCGACGAACTCTCAATCAAGTCTGAGTTTATCAGCCAGGACAGTGCTCAGACAGGGATGCCAATTGAGCTTCATCCCGGTGCGGCACGCGTCTTCGAGGGTCAATAGGGCCACGATCCCACGCATTCAGGCCGTGTATAACGTTGTGAGCCGTGATGAAACGTCAGTATCTGCTGGTCATTACGGGGATTCTCATCGCCGGAGTGCTCATCGGCACGGGCGGAGCCACTGCAATAGACAACAGTGATCGGACACTGATCGTGACCGATGCTGAAAATGGAACGGAACTGTTGACAGTGCCAGTTGATGATGGCGATCAGGTGACACTTGAGTATACCCATAGCGTCGAACGAACTCCGGTAAGGGACATATACATAGTCGACGGTCCACAGTTACGTCTCGTTCGAATGGAGTTTCACTCGTATGGCGCCGGACTACCCGCCAGGGAGGCAATCGACGAGATTGATGGCGACGCCTTCGTCGTTGAGTTTGACCGACCGACCGACCAGTTACACGTCGCTCCCGGACGAATTGCAAATCACACACTCCGGGTCGATGGACACCCATATGACCTTGTTGCACAGTCATCTGGACAGTCAGTGACAATCACAGTCCGAGACCGCGGAGTAATTGAGCGCATCAAACACCAGCTTCGAATATAGACATGAGCGTCAGTACCGACGATCCGCCGGCTGAGGAGGAGCAACAAGAGGTAATGGAAGAGGTCGACCGAACACGGTCATTATCAGGGGTAGCAGCCGTCTTCGTTGCTATCGTCGGGATCACGTTTTCAGCGTTTCAACTCTGGATTGCAGCCCGCAGTTTTCAGTTTTGGATCACCATCCCCGGGATTGGACGTATTGAAATTGCCTCCCTGCAGTTGCTACAGGCAAACGCGATTCACGTTGCCTTTGCACTGTTGCTTGCCTTTTTTATTTTTCCGCCGACACGCGGTGATGGCCCGATTGCACGACGGCTCTCGCGAGTCCCATCGCTTGTAGAAAAGCAGTTTGGAGCCACAAGTGCAGTGACAGCGGGTATGGCTCGAATACAAACGGCAGTGCGATGGGCGGCTGTTGATCCCGACGGGCGACGTGTAACGCCGGTTGATATCATACTCGCTGGTCTGACGCTTTTATCGCCGCTGTATATGCTCACCGAATTTGACGAAATTCGTCGGATGCGGGTTCGAAATCTGAGCTCGGGGCGATCAATTGAGGAGGTCTATCCGGTTGTTGAGCCGGTTGTCTCGGCTATTTCATCGGTCGGAGTCCCAATTGATGAAATCTCATATGCACTGATACTGGGGACAATTGGCGTCATACTGGTCCTTGAGGCAACACGACGGGCGCTTGGGCTGTTGCTAATGGGATTAATCGGCCTATTTCTGGTCTATGCACGGTTTGGCTATCTAATCCCGATTGACTCGGTGCTTGGGCCATTATCAATTCCACAAACCCCGTGGGAAAGTCTGATTCGCGATCTCTGGTTCAATACCGAAGCCGGGATCTATGGCGTGCCGGTGACGGTGAGTCTTCGATTCATTTATATTTTCATTTTGTTTGGAGCTTTCCTTGAAATGAGCGGGGCCGGACGGTGGTTTATCGATTTTGCATACTCACTTACCGGCGCCCGACGCGGTGGGCCGGCAAAATCCAGTGTTGTTGCAAGCGGATTCATGGGCATGCTCTCTGGGTCCTCGGTGGCCAATACCGTGACAACCGGCGCGTTCACGATTCCCCTGATGAAACGCTCGGGGTACTCGCCATCGTTTGCCGGGGCTGTTGAGTCATCAGCCTCCTCTGGTGGACAGGTACTACCACCGGTTATGGGGGCGGCAGCGTTTCTTATCGTGGAGTTTACCGGGATTCCGTATGCGGAGGTGATTATCGCCGCAGCACTACCGGCACTGGCCTTTTTCTTCGGCATGTGGGTGATGGTCCATTTCGAAGCAGTTGACAATGAAATCGGTGGGCTTGATCGGAGCAAGCTAAACGATCCACGCCAGCTACTAGCCCAAGGCTGGTTTTATTTAGTACCGATCGTATTGCTGGTCTATCTCCTTGTATCGGTCCGGCTATCAGTGGCCCGGTCAGCATGGTATACGATTATTGCGCTTGTGGCACTGGTACTGTTAATTGCCGCATACAATGAACAGACCCGTCGAGCATTGCTTGGTGGGATTGGGGGGCTACTGGGAGTCCAGAGTATAGCATACTGGCTCACCGGCAACGGGATTGGCGCATTACTTACTGGGGTTCTCGGCGGTGGGCTTGAGACAACCGGTATGCCACTGGGCGCAGCGTTACGACAGGGACTGGCCGACGCTGGAGGAGTGATCATGCTCGTGAGTCTGCTAATACTGGTCACGCAGCGAGTGACCACAGCGCCATATCTCAATCTTGATCCGGCAGTTAACATGGCCGCTGAGACAAGTGCTCAGAAGCTGGGGCGACCAGAACTTGCGGAGCGTCAGTCCTATCGAATGGGGGCCTTCCTGCTCAAATCAATGGATGCGGGCGCTAAGACAGCCACAACGGTTGTGATCGCTGTTGCTGCTGCCGGTGTTATTCCAGGGGTTATCAGCGTAACCGGATTGGGCCCGAATCTCACCGCACTAATTTTAACCGTGAGTGGTGAGTCGTTCATTGGACTGCTGGTACTCACCGGCATAACAGCGATTATTTTCGGGATGGGGATGCCAACAACAGTAATGTATATTATTCTTGTGGCGATGCTTGGGCCGGCGATTGAGGAATTTGGTGTCGCCATCATTGCGGCGCATCTATATATTCTGTATTTCGGGCTGATGGCCGATGTAACCCCGCCGGTTGCCGTTGCCGCGTTTGCGGCGGCCGGCGTAGCAAAGGCTGATGAATTTAAAACAGCAGTAACGGCGTTTCTGCTGTCCTTGAACAAGATCATGGTCCCGCTGGCGTTTGTCTTTTCACCCGGGATTCTGCTGTTACGGCAGACAGAGGAAGGGCCATCGGTAATTGGGCTCAGCGATATAGCCGATCTTGGATTTTTCCTGCCGGAAGTACTGGTCCCAATTCTCGGGATGTTTCTGGGAGTGTATGCACTGGGTGTGACGATTATCGGATATCAGTATACCGGCGTATCCAGGTTCGGTCGTGCCGGATATGCAGGCGCGTCAGTGCTTCTAATGGTTCCTGAGGTAATTCTGTTACCTGCAAGTCCTGTCCTTGGCGCGGCCGGGCCAGCCAGCGGAGTCGTCCTCCGGGCACTTGGGTTTGTTGTGTTAGTCGTCTTGACAGTTCGAAACCGTCGTCGTGGACGAAAGAAACGAGATGTCCGCTCACCATCACCCCAGCCCGGACAGTCCTGAGAAACGGACGGCCCACAGGGTGATGAAAAACTGCAATTAGGACGGGGCAATACGACGGGTCAGTTCGGCAAGTTGCCGGATCGGTCAACCAGACAGCGGTGGGCTTACATCATGCCGCCCATGCCACCGCCCATACCGCCCATGCCGCCGGCGCCGGCACCGGGGCCGCCCTCGTCTTCTTCACCTTCCGTAGAGAGATCGCCAGCGGAGATGATATCATCAATCTTCAACACGAGGTTAGCGGCCTCGGTTGCGGAGGCAATAGCATGGCGCTTTGAGTGGGCTGGCTCAACAACGCCGCTGTCAAAGGTATCCTCGACATCGCCGGAGTTGACATTGAGGCCGGCTCGGACCTGACCGTCATTGTGTGCCGCACGTAGGTCAACGAGTGTGTCGATAGGATCAAGCCCAGAGTTTTCGGCCAACACGCGGGGGACGAGTTCAACGGAGTCAGCGAAGGCTTCGACAGCCAGTTGCTCGCGGCCACTGACACTGTCAGCGTATTCGCGCAGACGTCGGGCAAGCTCGATTTCAATAGCGCCACCACCAGCAACAACATACCCTTCGGCAATCGTCTGGGCAACGACATCAAGCGCGTCGTTGACACCCCGTTCGATCTCATCAACAACGTGCTCTGTTGAAGCACGGAGCAGAAGGGTCACACCGTGGGCGTCGTCGCCGGTGACATGGAAGGTTTCATCGGATTCATCACGAAGCACGTCGCCAGTACCAAGATCATCGGCACTTGCATCAGCAAGATCGGAGACGATGCTGGCGCCGACAACCTCGGTGAGGAACTCGATATCGGACTTTTTGACCCGACGGGCAGCGAGAATACCTTCTTTGGCAAGGTAGTGCTGGGCAAGATCATCAATACCCTTCTGACAGAAGACGACATCAGCACCGAGATCGGCAATCTGCTGAACCTTTTCTTTCAGTTGTTCCTCCTCACGGTCAAGGAACTGCTGGAGTTGATCGGGGTCAGCGACGCTGACTTCCGTGTCGACATCAGCTTCATCAACCTCGATAGGCTGGTCAAGCAGGAGTACAGAGGCATCCTCGGCGGCAGCGGGCATGTTGTCATGAACAGGATCCTTGTCGATAATGGCCCCCTGCAGCAACTCGGAATCGGAGACAGAGCCGCCAGTCTGGGTTTCGATTTTTAGGAATTCAAGATCAACGATTGGCTCACCATCGTCACTTTCGACGGTGACCTGACTGGCAGCGTCAACGATAAGATTTGAGAGGTGTTCCTTGTTCAGTTCAGCGCCCTTGCCGGTCATTGACGTCTCGGCAACAGCACGGAGAAGATCTTCATCCTCGTGGTCAACGGCCGTAGCAATGTCATCAATCTCGTCACGAGCCTGATCCGAGGCCATGGAGAAGCCTTTGATAATTGCTGAGGGGTGAATGTCCTGTTCAAGAAGATCCTCAGCACTCTTGAGAAGTTCACCGGCTGTGGCGACAGCCGTTGTTGTACCGTCACCGGATTCATCCTCTTGGGTCTCAGCAACCTCAATAATCATCTCGGCGGTTGGATCGTCGATATCCATCTCCTGAAGGATGGTTACTCCATCATTGGTGACAGTTACATCACCCATGGAGTCGACGAGCATCTTGTCCATACCTTTGGGTCCAAGTGTCGATCGGACCGACTCGGCGACCGCACGGGCAGCCGAGATATTCCGGGACTGAGCGTCTTCGTCTTTGACGCGCTGTGCGTCCTCGGACATGACAATCATCGGCTGGCCCTGTTGCATACGCTGACTCATAATCGGGTGAAACTATGATAGTGCTTCTATATAAAGATGTCTTTGGCGTCCCGCGAATACAATCGACAGTACATCCATGCGAACATACAACACGGCGTAGACGGCCTACGACGGCCGTTTATACAACGACGCACTCAGGTACTGCTGTCACGACGGGTAGGATCGAGCCGTATTTATATAGGACACCGGTCGCGTAAAGCACCTACGGAGAGAAAGCGATGAAACGCCAGGACTGGGATTTGAACCCAGAATCCCATACGGGAACACGCTTTCCAGGCGTGCGCCTTACCAGATTCGGCCATCCTGGCAGACGCTAGAGCGTAGATGAGGAACTGAATTAAAGCCTTCCGTTCGGACCGAACCGATTAGACAGCAGCAATCGCCTCGATCTCAACATCAACCCCCTTTGGCAGAGCCGCTACCTCAACAGCACTGCGGGCTGGCGGGGCCGAGTCAAAGTACTCCTTGTAGGTCTCATTCATTGCATCAAAATTATCAATGTCCGAGAGGAAGACCGTCACTTTGAGCACATCATCGAAATCAGCACCTGCTTCCTCCAGGATCGCTCCACAGTTATCAAGCGCCTGTTTCGTCTGGGTGGCAATCGGTTCCGCATCAAGCAGCTCACCGTCGGGCGTCAGCGGAATCTGCCCGGCAGTAAAGACAAGGTCGCCGGTTGTCGTTGCTTGACTATACGCACCAACAGCAGCCGGTGCCGCATCGGTATCAATAATCTCTTTCATCACTGCCGGAGTGAACTGCTGGCCTAATAAAACTCAGCATCATCACAACGTCACCGGCAGAGCCGCCAATGTGATATGTCTGCTTCCCAAGCCACGACCATGCGCATTGCGTATGATCGAGACACCTGTATTGGGATGTTTCAGTGCGTTGCAGAGTGGGATGCCTTCGAGCGTGATGAGACAGCCGGAAAAGCGGTATTAGTCGGTGGCGAAGAAAGCGAAGAGGGTTCAAATCTTATGGTACGGTCGGTCCCGGAAGATGCAGAGCTCGATGCAAAGTTTGCTGCTCGGGCCTGTCCGGTTGATGCAATCACGGTGTATGAGGACGGCGAGCAGATCATTCCTGAACAGTAGTTGGCAGGTTGATACCCACCCCCGCCTGAAAACGAAGGAATTTCCAGCGGTGGGAATGACAGGCTTGGAGTCCAAGTAGCGGACTATCAGTCCATTTGGATGTGGATAGTCCCACGGATTCAGATCGATGGACTGCTGGCGGTATCAACTCGCCGGTACCCATATCCTCGACTGTGTACGGCGTCCCGATGTTATCTTAGCAACGGGGGCGCCAGCAGGCATCAGCAGAGTCGGGGACATCGTCTGGGTCGTTTTGAGCAGTCACACGGACACACCCTGCAAGAGTGTGTTGTTCACCGCCTGTCCTTTGGGATACTGTCGTCCGAGAGATGAAGTCTCTCCTGATATCCTTCCATGGCTAAAGCCGTGGGGTTCCCGACCACAGGTCAGGCGGTCCACGGCGGGAGGTTCCCCACTCGTTTGAGACGGTGGGGGTGTGGGCCGTGCCAGTACGGCCCCCGACCGGGATAGCGGGCTTCATCTACCTCCGCGTGGAGTGCATATCCTTACCCCGGATTCGGCGGCATAACTTACAAACGCCTTGATATTCAACGCTTCGCCGGCTGTCGGCTTCATTCCACGACTAAAGTCTGGGCTTTCGCCCTCGAACAACTGTAATCACGGAAATCCTCGATTTCCGAACGATCTCGTTGTGGGGGCGGATCGGCCGGCTTACTCTTCTGTGAACGATGGATTGTGAACAACGACGAAGGAAAAACACCGCCAGCAAACAGAAGAACAGGCGGTCACCCGCCGTCATTGCCCCGACAAGACAATCCCGGGTAGTTTTTGACCACCTGGGTTGTTGGTCTAACTGTGATTGAGGCGGTTTTACTTGGTATTGGCCTCGTTGTCGCTGTCTTTGTCGGGTTCAACATTGGTGGGGCGACGACCGGACCAGCATTTGGTCCGGCAGTTGGGGCGGGAGTCATTTCAAAAGCATTGGCAGCGGCATTAATGTCGGTCTTTTTCTTCATTGGTGCATGGACACTCGGTCGGCGTGTCGTACGAACATTAGGAGAGGGAATCGTTACCGGGACGGGAGTCTTTACAATTCAGACGGCCACAGTCGTGTTGCTGTTTATTGGAATCGCGCTGTTTATTGGCAATTACGCTGGGGTCCCCGCGTCAACGTCAATGACAGCTGTTGGAGCAATTGCTGCCCTTGGAATTGCCACAAACCAGCTTGACTGGACGGTAATGGCCGAAATTCTTGTCTGGTGGATTGTTGCACCGGTTATCGGATTTTGGGTCTCAGGGGTTATTGGTCGGTATTTTTATGGCCGAATCAACCGGGCAATCGCGCTTAATCGAAGTGAGGGCCCACTCATCGAGATTGATCGGTCAGGGACACTCCCACAGATATCGCGGGGACCAAACACGAGTCGGAAGGAACTGTATGGAGCCGGGGTCGTGATTGGAATTGGGTGTTTGATGGCCTTTTCATCCGGGACCTCGAATATTGCAAACGCAATTGCGCCACTCTATGGGGCGGGCGTAGGAGGAGTTGGCATGGGACCGTTGATCATCATCGGAGGCGTGGCTGTTGCAATTGGCGCATTTACGATTGCTCGACGGACGCTTGATACCCTTGGGAATGACATTACGGATCTCCCATTGACAGCCGCCATCGTCGTGGCGACAGTTGCCTCAATATTGACGACCGGACTGTCAGCGATCGGTATTCCGGCATCGTTCGTAATTATCGCAACGATGAGTATTGTTGGGTTAGGATGGGGGCGGGCAACACGGTCGGTAACCGTCTCGGAGGGGGTTCGTGGGCAGTCCGGGCCAAATGTCTCTGTTGGGGCCTTAACCGCGGAGTCGCCGGGGGAAACGATCCCGGATATTGGCGAGGAGGACCCGCAGGATATTCCGGCCGCCTCGGAGTTGTTCGATCCGACAACAACCGGTCGGGTGATTATAATGCAGAATCTTGTGCCGGTGATCGCGACAGTTGGAGCATATCTTACGTTTCTTGTAGCGCCAATTGCCGGAGTGTGAACGACCTCAGAGCTGGGCCCTGTAGGAGTTGCCTCGTACGTTCTGTATACGAGAGGGGCGTATTCGTTTGCGGAAGGACAACGATCCGAAAGGCATCATAGAGAAGGGCAAGAGTCGGCATATACAACTGGTTCATGTGTGATAACAATCCCCATTTGGAACAGAAAGGTCTAACAGAGAGGCCAAAAAATCAGGTGCTGATGCCCACTGTCGAATACCTCAACTACGAAGTCTTAGATGACAACGACTGGGACATGTACGATCCTGAAACCTTCGAGAAGGCAGCCGATGCTGATCTTGATGCCGAAGATTATGGGACCATTGAGGTTGCTGCCGGCGAGTACATCCTTGAGGCAGCAGAGGCCCAAGGCTATGACTGGCCATTTTCCTGTCGGGCCGGGGCCTGTGCAAACTGTGCTGGTGTTGTCGTCGAGGGCGAGGTAAGCATGGACATGCAGCAGATTCTCAGCGACGAGGAAGTGAACGAGAAAAATGTTGCTCTGACCTGTATTGCCACCGCCGAAAGTGACCACGTGCAGGTTGTGTACAACGCCAAGCATCTTGACTACCTGCGCGACCGCGTGATCTGATCGGCAGACACAGAATCTCGTGTCATAGCAGACTGAGTCGGAACGTCTAAATTTCAACCGATCAAGATTCCGCCGTGCCCGATGTTGGTACCATAGCCATTGCTTGGACGGACCTGGTTCGGTTGCTTTTGCTTCCAGCATTCGCGTGGGCGGCGGGACGCGACATGCGCACTCGACGGGTCCCGAATGCACTGTGGCCGCCCCTTGCCGTAATCGGGGCCATCCTGCTTGTTGTTGATGCGGTCAGTGTATGGACAACTGGAGGGATTCTTTGGCGGCAATTTGCGATTGGAGCAGGAGTGTCACTTGGGGTGGTGATTCCACTTGCCTATCTATTCTGGCTTCTCGGTGGGTTTGGTGGTGCTGACGCCAAAGCGCTGATGGTATTAGCGGTGCTTTTTCCGGTGTTTCCAACATATCAGATCGGCTCCCTGCTACTGCCGGCGGTTGAGACCTCGATTGGGTCATTGACGCTAACAATCCTGACAAACGCGGTGGTCGTTGGACTGGTGTATCCGCTGGGATTGGGTGTGTATAATCTTCTTCAGGGGCATATCTCGTCGGTGATGTTTGTTGGCCGACCACGGGACTGGGACGCTGTTGAGACGAGTCATGGACAGCTATTAGAGACCCCAGAGGGGGTGACTCGGCGAGGGCTGGATCTTGATGCTCTGCGGATGTACCTTCGATGGCGGGATACCGATCTTGAGACCCTTCGGGCTGCACCTGAGCGAATGCGCGACCCTGACAGTCTTCCGGAGCAGTCTCATGCTCCTACTGACGGTGCCATTACCGATGGGGGACGGACAACGGATTCATGGGGGGCAGCGAAGTTTCTCAATGAAATTGAGGGCAACGCCTACGGCACTGATCCAGAGACGTTACGAGATGGACTCGATGTACTCGTTGCACAAGAGCGGGTCTGGGTCTCACCCGGTATCCCGTTTCTGCTGCCCCTATTTATCGGGCTCGTGAGTGCCCTGACGTACGGGGATATCGTGTACGGAGTGATGACGGCAGCTGGGCTAGTTCCTGCGGTCTGACTTGACTGTAGGATGGACAAGCTAGCAACAAAAAGCCTATTCGCAGCCGGCATGATGATCATCTATGGACGAAGCCGGGAGTATTGAGATTGATTTCGGCGAGTCGGGACGGGTCCCAGCGATTGCACAGGACGCGACTACCGGCGAAGTTTTGATGTTAGCATACGTGACTCCGGAGGCCCTTAGACGAACACGGGAAACAGGACGGGCCCATTACTACTCACGGAGTCGTGACGCCCTCTGGGAGAAAGGAGCAACAAGCGGACACACACAGGCGGTAGAGGAAATCCGTGTGGACTGCGATGCGGATGCGATTCTCTATCTCGTTGACCAAGACGGAGGAGCCTGTCATACTGGCTATCGGTCCTGTTTCTATCGGACAATTGACGGCGATGTCGTCGGTGAACGCGTATTCGATCCTGAGGAAGTATATGAGTAATTCAGTAAGCGACCATACAGGATCATCAGCGGTCATCGACGAGTTACGCGAGGCCGGAGCAGCCTATCAGGAAGCACAGGCAGCCGTCAAAGAGCGTGGACGGGATCGGCTTGAGACATTACAGGACGCCTATAATACAGCCACACAACTGCTAGCGCAGTACGAGGATACGGCCACGGACACAGGGGCCAGGGAGTTTGTCAATTTTGCGCAGTTCAAAGGCTCGTTTATCACCCTTGTTGAGAATCTTGATGCGGAACTGCCGGCGATAACTGCCTTCGAACGGGCCAAAGAGACAATTGATAAACGCCGGCTTGATGAGGATGACTTCGCACAGGCTCGGGAGCATCTCGGCCCGGTTGAAAAGGAACTGGAGAAGCTTGATCGACTGGACAAAACGCGCGATCAGCTCATTACTGCACGCCAGCATGCACAGCAGCGACGCGAAGAGCTTGTTGAGGAGATTGAGCAACTTGAAGCAATGGTTGAACTCTCTGTAACCGACGATGAGACGGCATTAAAACGGGTTCGAAAGCCGGTTGAAAAGTATAACACAGCAGTACGAACCGGATTCAAACAGTTGCGACGAGAGGCTCCCAGTCGAGAGGTACTGGCATTGCTTGACCGAGCCCAGCAGTACCCATTGGTCGCCTTTCAGTCACCACCACCCGTGCTTGAGGAGTACCTGAGAACAACAGCCGCTGGGCACCGGCCACTCGCGGAACTGATTGAATTTACAGAGTACTCACGGTCAAAGCTGGAACATTATGTTGATGATGCAGGAGCCTTCCGGCGTGCGGTTGCGACAAATCGGACCTATCTGCGCGAACTTGATGCAACGCCATTGACCATTGCATGGCCGCCACCACCGGCACAGCAGGTCCCATGGCTCACCCGTGAGTTACGTGCTGTGGCTGGTCGGATTGTTGATGCTGACGCAATGGCACACCTCCGGGAAGTTGAGGCGGTAGCCCGGGAAGACCGCCAGTATACGATAGTTCGGGAGACAGCGATCGCTGAGCAGCAACTCGATGCAACGCAACGCCAGAAACTGGCAAACGGCACCCTACGTGATGAGCTTGAAACATTGCGGAACACAAAACAGGCAATCGACACCACACTGAGCAACATGCCGGATCCGTAGCGGTAGACGGCAAGGTGGCCACAGTATATACTGGCGGCCGACGGGCAGACAGAAGATATGTGAGTATCACTCGGCGGTCCCACGCATAGCTCCAATGGCATCCTCGACAAGTTCTGTGGCACGTTCGGGAGATCGGGCTTCCGCATACACCCGAACAAGCGGTTCGGTGCCACTGGGGCGAACAAGCGCCCATGCATCACCAAAGTCAACCCGGTAACCGTCTCGGGTGTCAAGCGTTCCATCTCGGTGTCTAGCCCATTGTTCGGCCCGGTCAAGCATCTGGGATCGATGCGTGCCGTCATCGTATTCGAGATTACGACGGACCATGTAATACCCAGTATACAAAGCGGCGAGTTCGCTTGCTGGCGTATCAGCGATAAGTTCGAGAAATCGAGCAGCCGTGTAGGCGCCATCCCGGGCGGTTCGGTAGGGGGGGTAGATTACGCCACCGTTGCCCTCACCGGCAACAGGCACGGACCGACCGGTTGCACGGAGTTGCTGGATCCGGTCGACAAGATGGGTCGCACCAATCGGCGTGAGTTCAAGTGTTCCCCCAGCGGCTTCGACAGCATCGACAACCCGCTGTGACACGTTGACCGCTGAAACCATCGTATCGCCGGGAGACAGTTCCGCGTCTGCAAGCACAGCCAGCGAGACACTACCATCGATTGGCGTACCGGTTTCATCAACGAACACAGCGCGGTCAGCATCCCCGTCATGGGCAATCCCAAGATCAGCGTCGGTTGTCTCGACAAGTCGGCAAAGATCAGCAAGATGGTCCGGAACAGGCTCGGGATCACGCCCCGGAAAGCGTCCATCAGGCGTTGCGTTAACCGTCTGGACGGTACACCCAAGTTGGTTCAACAGTGTCGGAGTAGTATGACATCCGGCGCCGTGGGCGGGATCAACGGCAACGGTGAGATCGGCCTCGGCGATGGTCTGACGGTCGACAGCCTCGATGACGGATGTAATATAGGCCTCTCGGAGGTCGTCAATCCGTCGTGTCGTGCCGATTTGTGACCAAGTCGCGTCCGCTGTTGTCTCCCCAATGAGAATATCCTCAATGCGTTCAAGCGTATCAACAGCGAGCCCGACGCCATCGGCCCCAACAAGTTTGATTCCATTGAATTGCGGGGGATTGTGCGATGCCGTTACGAGAATGGCTGGTACAGCAGCAGTCGCCGCATACTGCTGGGCAGCCGGCGTGGGAACCACACCAAGACGGTCGATGTTGGTGCCAACACTTGCAAGTCCGCTGGCGACTGCATCGACAAGCATCCGTCCGGATGTACGGGTATCCCGTGCCACCGCAACCCGCGAGATATCCCAAACGGTCGCTGCGGCCTGTGCGACCTGCATCGCAAATGCCGGCGTCATCCCTTCGTTGACGACCCCGCGGACCCCGCTGGATCCGAATACATCCATACCTCACGGTCCGGGACCGCCCCTCAAAGCCGTTCCGACAGCCCTGGCATGGCCCACGCGGAAAGCGGCAAGACCGAACACTGATGTATCGGTTTGCCTGTAGCCCCGATATGATCATTAGCGGGGCCAACTCACAGGTACTTGCTGCGCGGCTGGCCACTGAACTTGACGAACCGCTTGGATCGGTCGTATATGACCGATTTCCAGACGGGGAGTTGTATGTCCGGATCGAAACTGCAACCACACCCGACCGGGCGATAATTGTCGCATCAACGACTTCATCCGATGCCCATCTCCAGTTATTGCAGTTACAGGATGCAGCCCGAGAACTCGATGTTAAGACGGTGACGACAGTGATCCCGTATTTGGGCTATGCAAGACAGGATACGGCATTTACCCCAGGAGAGGCAGTCAGCGCCAGGGCAGTGGCCAACGCCATCGATACGGGCACTGATGAAGTCATAACGGTCAATCCACATGAGACATCCGTCAGCGAATTTTTCGATCCGCCGGCGACGGTCCTAAATGCAGCCAGTCGGCTTGCTGATCCGTTACAACCTGGGCTGGCCGATCCGGTATTTCTAGCCCCGGATCAAGGGGCGACGGATCTTGCCAGGTCGGTGCGTGATGGATACGGAACTGGGATGGTTGACGCGTTCGAGAAGACTCGTCACTCCGGCGATGAAGTCGAAATAACCCCCTCGGAAATTGACCCAGCGGGACGCGATGTGGTCCTTGTTGATGATATCGTCGCCACCGGATCGACAATGAGCGAGGCTGTCATAACACTCCAAAACCGGGATGTCAACCGGGTTATTGTTGCCTGTGTGCATGCCGTGTTGACCGGCAACGCCTATACAAAGCTCACTCGTGCCGGGGTAGATGCAATGCATGCGACTGATACAGTTGAGCAACCGGTCAGCACCGTGTCCGTTGCCCCGACCATCGCCGAGACAATTACCGAATGACCGGTCCTGCAAATACCTGCGAACAGAGCCAAGACAGCGAAGATCAGCCCCTACAAAAGGACAGCGATGCCTTTCAGAGTTTCTCCGCGCACAAACGGTCGCCGCATCAGCTCTCTTATCATAGTAGTCCTGCTGCTTGGAACTGCCAGTGGAGTGCTAATCGGGAGTGTCGGGGCTGAGACAACATCACCACAGGAACAGCAATGGGCGGTCGAACTGGGTGGGGATATTGCTGCCGCCCCGGCGGTTGATGAGGGGCGACTGTATGTTAGCAATGGAAGTGCAGTAACAGCTGTCGATACGCGGTCAGGGACGGTTAGATGGAGCCGATCGCTTTCTGGGCGTGTATTATATCCCCCAACGGTGACCGCTGGCATTGTCACCGTCGTTGATGAGACGGGCACGCTCCATGCAATGACCGCCAGCACAGGGGCCGGGAACAGCACCTATCAGACCGCAGGAACACCGAAGGTAGCGATCAATGATGCTGGTGATACAGCATATCTGCTTGATGAGTCTGGGACCCTACATGCCGTAAATCTGCGAACCCGGGAGGCACACTGGCGGACCAACGCCGGGACTGGAGCGAAAGCGGTTGCCATCGCTGACGGCCATGTTATCACACTTGATCAGACCGGAACTGTTAGCAGCTATAATAGTACGACAGGGGCCAGACATTGGCAACGAACCGCCCAGACAGCAAACGGCGTTGCCCTTGCCGGTGGGCAGCAGACGGTTGGTATACTCTGGGCAAACGGTACTGTTGAGTCTCTTGGGGCAGCTGAGGGACAGCGGCAATGGCAGGTTACGTTGCCGACAGGGGCAACACCCGATATTGACGGGACAGTGGTGACAACACATGGCATACACTATATAGCGACAGCAGCAGGTGATGTACACGCTGTTGTCAACGGGACGTATCGGTGGACACAGACCGTGCCACGAACCGGGGCACTGGCACCGACAATAACACCCGCCAGAGGGGACATCCTCATTGGAACCGATGCAGGGACACTTGTCAATATAGATGCCTGGAGTGGGAGACCGTTATGGAACGTTACAATGCCGGGGACAATCGTTGGGACCCCAGCAGTTGGCGAGTACATTTATGTTGGTGACTCCGGGGGCACATTACATGCGATTGAACCACAGACGGTAGCTCTCACCCTAAATACAACCACTAAGACCATAGCGGCTAGAGGGCAAACAGTCACTGCAACAGTCCAAAACACGGGAGAGCAACCACTGACACGGCAGATTCGGCTCACCACAGAGACACAGACAATAGTGGACACGCGGGAGCTGACACCGGGAACCGAAACGATAGTGACTTTTGATGGTATTAAATCAGCCCATTCAACAGTCACCGTTGGTGCCGTCCGTGAAATGATTACCACAGCCCCGCCGGAAACAGCATACTCACACGGGCACCACAGCAGCAAAGAACCAGCGACAACACAACGGACGACCGTCTATATTCCGCCGGAAGCAGCAACTAATAAAACCGCTGATACGACGCCTGGGTTTGGGCTACTAAGCACGGTTGTCGGCCTTTTCATCCTCATGAGACGACAACAAGGCTGCACCCAGAACCGAGATGATCGCTAACGGGCCAGCGCCCAGGAGTAGGGGTGGTTACGCCGGGGCTTCACGGAGTGATGTAATTGCGATATCGACCGTGGTATCCTCAATGTCCCAGCTTTCCTGATATCCCTCGTCAACCGGACCAACCTCTTTGGCACGGACCTCATTGGCGATCAAGGAGTCGTGCTCGGAAACCAGTTGGGCAATCCGATCATCAGCAATTGTATATTCAAGTCGGATCGGCTCTTCAATGTCTAACTCCAGCTCCTTTCGCATTTCTTGGACCCGGCGGATAACCTCACGCGCATACCCCTCACTTTCGATATCATCAGTAAGGGTTGTATCAACATAGACGACGCCAAGAGACTCCCCAGCGCGGTCAATTGTCGCATCGCTAACGGCTGCCGGTGGCTGGCGAACAAACTCAACCATATCGTCGGTGAGTTCATCGGCAGGGTCAAGCACATCCGTGTCTCGAAGGGCCGCCTCAAGCGCGTCAATCGATGGGGAATCAACGCGGGCATCGTTGAGAGCAGTCATGACAGTCTCGGCACGACCCCCAAAGGCCGGCCCAAGTTTGCTCATATCAGCTTGGGCGCGATACCGTAGTTCGCCCCAAGAGTCATCAGGGGCGACAAGTTCAATCTGCCGGGCATTAAGCCGGTCAGCAAGTAAGTCGCGATGAGTATCGACGGCCTCCTTGACGGCGGGGGTATCAGGGGCAATAACAAGACGCTTGACGGGCCAGCGGAGTTTGCGTTCGGCCTGTTGGCGGGCGTTAGCTCCCGCCTCTTCAACAGCCCGAAGCAGTGTGATATCAGATTCCAATTGAGTATCACG
>JBEQBL010000008.1:0-18433 GCA_041639835.1 Salinarchaeum sp. | reverse complement strand
GACACGCACAGATGCGCCGGTTTGGAACAAAACCGTTCGGGAATTGCCGCTGTGACCGCGCGTATCCACCCGTGAACGGCGTGGTATTACGCCTGTTCCACCTATAATTAGGCAACGAGTTCGCGCTCGCCGCGTTCAACATCAATCCGACACGGCGGGGAGATCTTATTGTAGGCACGGCGGAAGGCTTCTTTGACCGCTGGGGCATCCTCAACCTCACACCATGCGGTAAAGAGTCGCTCATTGGAATCAATCCGGGCAGCGGTCCCGACAACCTTTCCAAAGGCCTGTCGCATTCCTTCGGAAACACGGTCGGCTCCCGCACCGGTTGCCTGTTTGTTCTCCCGAATAACATGGTGGGGGAACTTCCGAAGGATCATCTTATAGTTGTTCTCGCCAAGTTCCTTGATCAGGTATCGGTTGGCCGAGAGTCGGGATGACTCAAGCGAGCCATGGCGGATCTGGACGGTTTCTTCGGTGCGCAGGCTAATCTGTACCGGATAGTCCTCCGGAGCGGCCTTCTTATCGCCCATCTTGTACTGAGCAACCTTTGAGGCCGGGATACCACTGATATACTCCCGCCGGGTATACGGTGGCCGGCTGATTTCCCGGTACATCGAGGCGGGTTTATCAGACATAGTTACTACACGTGGCTCACGCCGAGTATGCGTTTAAGACCTTCGAACCATCGAAGCGTGCCGTTGTGAACCCACTCCAGGGGCAAGCCTCGGCGTGGACATCTTGATCGCTTATCCGGGACTGCCACAGCCCATCACGGGCATCAAGAACGGTTACTCTCCGGGGGCGGGTACTGACGGGCCCTTAACCCGGGTGCCGGTTTCCCGACAGACCTCAAGTGCCTCCTTGGCCTCAAGGCCGGCCGTCACCGGGTAAATATCACGGCCAATGCCAACCTGAAACTCGACATCACACTCCTGATTGACGTGGGCAATCGCCTCGTGATACTGATCAGCCGAAAGGTCCGGACACACGGCAATGGCATTGTCACCGCCAACAAAGAAGGTAATTGCCCCGGTAGCGTCGTACAGATACGCCGAAAGCGAGCTTACAGCCCGACGGACCCGCAGGAGGGTCTCGTAGGCAGTCTCCTGATCAGTGTACTTGTTGGTGACATCAACGATATCAAAGTGAGCGACCTGTAGCGGCGATGGAGTTGAAACGGTCTCACCGGCAAGCACACCCTGTCGGTCTGCCTCCTGCGCGCTGCCAGCAGCCTGTAGTCGGTCCGTTGCCGTTGCAAGGGCTGTCGCCGGCGTTTGCCCATCGCCAAGGCCGATACTCACGGAAATAGGGTAGGTAGTCGCAATCGAACGCTGAATTGAACGGTAGGCGTCTCGGGACAGATCGGGTGTGATACCGACCATATTGTCAAACCGGCCATAAAATGCATAGCCGTCCTGATCGCCGACAGCCGAGACAATATCCGCGTATAAGCGTGCCTGAAGCGCCTGTAAGGTTGGTTCTGGACGTGGTGAAGGAGTTGTCGTCCACGGACCGTAATTATCCAACTGAAAGAGCGCAACCTGATAGGAAGTCACGAACGGCGTACTGACGCCACGATTATAAGATCATTGTTATCGATCCCGAAATCGAGATGCAGACAACATCCCAGAGATCACTTACTCAATGAAGCGATACTGACGTTCCCCCATCGGTCCCCAGCCGTCAAAAGCAAACTCGCCTTCGGGCGCTGTCCGTGGCTCAACGTCGGAGTCGACATCATGGTTGTGTGCATCATGGATCCGCTCATACTCATCAAAGGCCAGGTCATACCGCCCCTCCAGTTGGTCAAAGACATCAAGCGCTTCAATTTCAGTCTCCCAACCATCCTGAACCGTTTCGGCGTGAATTTCGGCCTGGGCCCCGCTGCCGTAGGAGCCGACAAGCATCTGCTTACCAGCGATATCCCGGTCATTTTCATACGCATCTAACAGCGCACTGATCCGCGCGAGATGGACGGAACCGGTATACCAGTTGCCGACGCGGCGGGAGACCTGCAGTGTCGGCTCAATACGGTCGGCGTACCATTGCTGGTATTGGTCGGTCGCGGAGAGTTGGTCGGTATACTCACGGATGGCCTCATTGTACGCATCCTCGGTATCATAGTCACTGGGCATCGGCTGGGGGCCAATCTGGTCAGCAATAGTGCCCTCAAGATCGGTACCACGGATCGTGTTACGATAGGCGAGGACCGCTGCCTTCCGGACCATGCCGGGATAGGGCGTATGGAAGGGCCCGTAGATGAGATCGTTTGGATGGATGTCACCGGCGACACTCTTGTAATCTTCAAGTGCTTCTCGCATTCGGGCTAGATACACTTGGATCGAGCGTTCGCCATCGACACTGGGAAACTGTTGATTTGGTTTAAGAAAGTCCGTCTCGTCAGCGCTACCAACGCCCTGTTCAGGGGAAAGTGCAACAAGATCGGGGTCCTCGGAAACAAGCATGGCGACCGCACCGGCACCCTGAGTGGCCTCGCCGGCATCTCCGCGGGCATATAGGGCTGTGTCGGTTGCAATGACAAGAGCTGGACGACCACGGTTCCGGCCAGCAGCGATCCAGTTATACGCATCGTTGAGACACTGTGTCCCGGCAAGACAGGCGAATTTCCGTTCCCCCTTGTCCGCATGTTTAAACTGGCCACCAAGGACCTCCTCAAGACACCCGGCGACATACGTTGAGACCGGCTTTGAGTTATCAAAGGCAGAGTCGGTAGCCACATCGATGCGGCCAAGATCCTCCGGTGCAAGCCCTTTGCGATCCATTAACCGATACGCAGCATTGGCGGCCATCGTAACGATGTCCTCATAGGCATCGGGGAAGGAACTGGCATACAACCCAAGCCCTTTAGTGTATTTCTCCGGATCCTCACCGTGTACTGGTGCAAACGTTTCCGGGAGATCGAGACGCAGATTGCCTGTCCAGAACTCAACAGTGTCAATCCCGATGGTAGACATATCTAAACCCATGAAAATATCACATAAGTGTCTGTCGATAGGTGGTTCGTTAGTTGTCGATAATCGATCACGCAACTCTCACTCCAGCCGAAAGAACGGTGACAAGCGGTACACCATCGGTCAAACTATTACTCAGCGCTCAACAAGCCATGAAAGACGGATCGGACGGCGCCACTCAAAGCCAAGAATATCCTCTGTCCGGTGTTCAAACGGGCGTTTAGCTGGAGCTAGACAGATGAGATGTCGACCGGCACGGCGATAAGCACTGTACCACGGCACCCCCTCGTAGGGGAACGTGATAACCGTCCACTGGATGCCATCATCAGTGAGTTGCACTGTTGGCTGGAGTCGTGAGACATCGGGTCGATCAAACAGCGTCTGAGCTGCACGCTCGGCTGTTCGAGCATCGAGATACCGCTGGAGATAGACCGGCACCGATGGCAGTTCGGCCACCGGATAGCCCTCAAGATCAATCCGAATCCACTCGCTGATGGTGAGATAGCAGCGATCACTTCGACCTGCAGAGACCGACAGGGACTGCACGACGTTCTGCAGGGTCACGCCTGTTGGAACTGGTATTGCTCCATCAATAGTCGCCAGTGGCTCAGCCCGGAGGAGATCACGGCGGCGGGTATCACTGACCGATTGAGAGTAGGCAAAAGCCGTATGCGGAGCTTGCCCGCGATAATCGAGTTCGAAGAGTGGGGGAAACTCCGGATCATCAAGACTTGGCGCCTGAAGAAACTCCGTCAGCTGGTTCCTGATCGGATCGTTCGACAGTTCCCGCTCGATATAGCGATCACTGAGCACCGTCTGGAAATGCCGGTACAATCGGACCAACGCCGCAACAACCATGGCCGTATCGCTGCGAGCGACAAATCGGTCAATCGTCTCAAGTGCATCCTGGCCAATAAGCCGGTGGCGGTTGGCACCGGTGAAGTGTGGCTCAAACACCTCGGCAAAGGTTGTTGCAAACGTATCGATGGCTGTTTCAATCTGGTCTCGAGCCGCCTCTGGGAGTGGGCGACGAGAGCTGTTGGCTGGATCTGGAGACTGCCAGTCGATATCAACATATCGCCAGAGTTTCTCATCAGGATCCCAGCCAAGCCGTTGCTCGTAATCATAAGGCCAGCCCTGATCGATACGTGGTCGGTCAATGCCTCCATCAAGTCGATCCACATCCCGTGGAGTCAGTGGTACCGCCTCCCCGGCAGTCTGAATCGCTGTTAAAACAGCAGTACCAGTATCCTGGTAGGCTGTCAATGCGGACGGGTAGTCAGTAGCAAACCACGCCAGTTCGCTCATGACTTGCTGTGTACGGTCGGCCAGCCGGGTAACCGCGTCCGTCTGCTGGCCGGTCTGTTGGGTGACAGTATCAGCATCTTGGGCCCGCCCGAGACAACCGGTTGTCGTTAGTCCGGCTCCAAGACTCGCAAGGATAGTCCGGCGGGACCGTTGCATACCGGTCATAGTTTCTCCCGTTTAGTATTGACACTGCCGGTCCGGCGCCACACCAATAGACCCCCAAGGAGGACCGCTACAACGGCCCCAAGAATACCAAATCCAGGAACCGGCAGGAAGCCACCGTCATCTGTATCCGCTGAGGTGTTGGTGGGTGTTGGCGTGGTATTCGTCGTTGGTTCCGTGACAGTGATCGTCTGCGTGCGTCGGTCATCGGTCGTTTCGATGGTCACGTTAGTTATTGTCTGGATGTCAGTAAGTGATTCGGTAAGCTGCTCACTGCTGCCAGGGGTAAGATCAAAGACCCCCCGAACGCGCTGGGAGCCATCAACAATAACCCGGATCTCACCGGTCCCAGATTCCGTTCCCACGTTCCGGATCGTTGCTGTCAGGTTTACTGACTCTCCACGTTCGACACGCGTAGGCGCCGAAAGGCTTCCTTCAAATAACGGACCGTCAACATCATCGAGGTTACGGAAAACAGCGTCTTCAATGCCGACAGTGCGGTTGCTTGTCTCTAACTCAACAAAGGCTTCTTCACCGACAATGCGACTCGAGAGATCGACTGTGGTACTAAACCCACCATCCTCACCGATTATTACCGAGTTACTGGCAAGGAAACTTGGGTCTTCCTCGGGTAAGGCTCCTTCCGGTGGTGGAACCCGGACACGGATCTGGGCCTCAGTACCGGGGGCAACATTTGTTCGCCCGGAAACACGGGCATCGGTTCGGGGGGCCAGTTCGACGACCTCGCCGGTGAACCGATCAAAGGTTACGGTTGGTTCTTCAAAGGTCACCGACGCAGCGTCTGAGCGGACAAAGTTACCGGGATAGTATGGGAACGCTGGTTCAGTGGTGACCCCATCAGCTCCTCCGAATGGGCCATCCGTGGTTGCAAATCGGAACTGCTCCTCGGAGGCATCATACTCAAGTTCGGTCGTGAACCGATCCGCGTCCGAGAGGCCACCGTCAATCGGCTCATCATCCGTATTGATCACAAGGTAAAGACGGGTGGGATCACCCTCACTAGTGCGCTGGTCGGCAAACAGCGTACTTGCCGGCCGCAGGGCTGTTGCGTACTGCAACGTCCGATCGTTTTGATTTGCGCCGCCGGATTCCTCAAATTCGAAGGTGACTCCATCGCCAACAAACTCTCCGTCGGCCACAGCCAGTTGCTCCAGCACGTTTAGTCGGTAGCCATCATCAATCCCGGTGTCGATCGAATTGTCGTTGACGCGATAATCGATTGCCGCAAGGGCGCCGGTAAGACCATCCGCCTGAAGCGTGACGACAGCGCGGTCGCCAATCGCAATACGCTCACGAGGTGTCAGCTCATCCGGAAGCGTATCAGGCTCGTCCGCATCCGCATCAGCGACCGGAGCCGTTGCAATATCGACTGATCGGGCACTTGGCTGGACAAGATCAAGTTCAGCAGCAGCGATCTCCTCATCGACAGCACTTGTTTGATCCTCGGCAATAAAGCGCCCTCGGCGGTCAATGACAAGGTCATAGTTGACCGGTTGCAACGGGCGAACCAGCTGTTCACTGATTGTCTCCCCGTCGTTGATCAGCTGGAGTTCCTCAAGATACTGCTCAAACTCATCTGGGGCTCCCCCAGTGTACTGGTCGGTTAGCTCATCGTCAGCATAAAACGCAGCCTCAGTGACTGGGCTTGCGTCATCATTGTTAATGCCGACATCATGAATGTAGCTGTCGACAATGTCATCCTCGGCATAATACACAACCTCGGTGTCACTCTCATCAACCCCGTCGATACGACTGTGATTGGTGCCAACAAGACGGGTGTTTACTGTCACCGTTACCTCGTCGTCGCCATCATCGTCCTCAAGATAAAGGATGTCAACGAAGCCGGCATCTTCATCACCAAACTGCATCCAGACCTCATCGGTGGCATCAAGTGAGACAGTGATCTCGGCAAGTTCACCGGCAGACCGGGTGTACAGCTCCTGGTCAAAACTGGCTTCTTGCGCCCCAATTGTGAGCGTTGCCGTTGTCTCGGCATCAGCATCGGTCACAGCAATGTCGAAAGTATATGTCCCGGGATCGATGTTTGCATTACTGACATTCGCGGTGAGCTCATCCGCGGCTTGGATGGTGATCGTATCCGCATCGGCACGCTGGGCAAAGCGAGGCTGGTCACCCTGTGGTTGGGCCTGTGGATAGTCGTTGATAGCCGTATTGGCGAAAAGATCCGCCAAGTCATCATAATCAAGTCCATCAGCACTAATCTCAACATTGTAATCGGTCAGTCCGCGACCGGTTGGATCCAAGTCTAGTTCCACGTCCTCCGCAATGTCAGACACCGAGTCATCATCCCAGGTAGCACCTAAGTCCTGATCGACGGTTTCGAAGACGATCCAGTTGCTGGCATTGGTAATCACCGTCCCTTCGGTCCCATTTCCTTCGACCTCAACGACATACTCGGTGTTTGGGTCAAGACGGGCTGTGTCGATTCCAGCGTAGGCACTCCCGTTGATCTCGCGGACAGTCACAGTAAGTGCACGCGGGCCAAACACCCGATCACCATCCTCAACTTCGACCGACCGGACAGCAACAGTCGTCTGATTAATGAAGTCAGTATCGGCAACAGTATCATTTGTTGCCGCAGCAACAAGCGAGGAGTTAGGGGTGATTGTCAGCGGTTTGCCTTCCGGGAATTCATCGGTAGCATCGAGTTGAGCGGCATTGTCGGTGTGGACGGCCACAAAAGCATCACTATTCTCAAAGAGGGTGTCATCCCCCGTTGCATTCTCGATGACAAGGTCAGTCCCGCGGCGATTAAGATTCCCGGGGCGGACGGCGGCTGCATCGGTATCAAGCCGTTCAGCGGCAACGATAATGTCGGCGTTAACGGTTGTGCTACTGCCGGCATCAGGAGACAGCGTTAGGTCAACCAACGCATCATCAGCTGGGGTTGCGGTGACACTGAGTGTGTCTGCATCGGGACCACGAACGGAGGCCTCAAGATCAAAATCGTTGCTATCGTTGTATAACGCCTGAAGATCCGGATTTGAGGAGTTAATCGTCAGCGTTTCATCCGCAGTGACAGTGCCATCAATTTCGATACGAAAGGCCTGCTCGGCGTCGTCACGATCAACAACAAGGTCGGAAGCAACCGCTTCTTGAATATCGGAATCAACGGACACGGCGGCTGCTGAGGTAACAGCAAAGGGGCCAACAACGGCAATTGCCACGAGGACAACTGCCGTCAGCGAAAGGACACGGAGAAGGGACCAATCATTACTCATGTCAGAGAGGGCAGATATAGCGTGATTAGCCAACAATCTACTACGTTGGATTTCTCACTGGTATTTTATATGTATTGTGAGTCGTCAGACAGACGAATGACAGAAAACACAGATACAAGCAATCATTTCCGATACTAGTGAGTCGCGGAGAACGGCGCGGGGAGATGTCTGTTTATATTTGGTGGCATAATATTGGGGGTGAGACGATGAGTCAGGACGAAAATCAAGAGATTCCCGAGCCCGATGTTGATGACTACTACGAAGCGATTGATACTGGGGCCGGCTGTGCCGAGATCTGGGAAGCGCTCTCCGAGAAGCGAGACTAACGCGGGGAACTGTTATGCAACTCGGGAGCGAGAAAGAACAATAATGACCGCTAACGGCCCAGACCTCCCAGCAGATCGTAAATCGCCGGTTGGAACGCCGGTGGTACGTGGCGATGAGACGATCGCTGGCGATCAAGCAACCGATGCCGTGCGGTTTGATCCGGATGATCCGGAGAGTCTTGAGCGAGCAACAACCGTTGTCCGCGAGTTTGCCAGTGAATCAACCGACGATACCGGACAGTTGTATGTCCTTCGTGGAGCGGCCGCCTGTGCGGCACTTGTCCGTGGCACCGGGTCATACAAGCAGGCGGCCAAGCGGGCCGGCAACGGCGTCACCGTCTCGTTTATTCGGAAATGGGCACGAGTACATGACTTGCCACGTGCTGTTCGAATCAACGTTGCTGTGGGGAATATTGCCCCCACAGCGGCAAAGCATATTGCCCGGGTCGAAGGACCGGTGCGGTATGATCTGACCTGGGCAACGTTGGAGCATAATCTTCCGGTTCGCACAGTTCGAAAAATGGCAACAAAGCTAAACAACGGTGCGGATCCTGACGCTGTATTTGCCGCACATGGGGTCAAACTGGGGCGTGTCGAACTTGATTTGCCACGGCCAACATATCGTGAGTTACGTCGTCAGGTCGCCCTCTCTGAGGAGTCACTGGAGACGGCAATTGCAAGGGCTATCGGCGTGTCGTCTGCGGACGATTGAAAAGTATTTAGAGGGTGCAACTACACCACCTAACCGAGGGCTGGTAGCTCAGTCCGGCAGAGCGTCTGGCTTTTAACCAGATGGACGGGGGTTCAAATCCCTCCCGGCCCGCTGCCCTGACGTTTTTGCGTATGGGAATTGATACGCGTAGTATGCAGGTACTACTTACCGGTGCCAGCGGCGGCCTTGGAACAGCTGTCGCCGAAGCATTCGGCACACACGAGGCCACCGTGCATCTATGGGCCAGAGATCAAGATGCCCTCGCGGAAACTGCTGCTGCGGTTGAGAAAGGCGGAGGGTCGGCACGGATTCGGGAGGTCGATGTCCGCGATCAAACAGCCGTCGAGACTGGGATGAACGGTATCTCTGGATCACTTGACGTCGTGTTTCCGGGAGCTGCTATCACAGCAGGTCCAACGGGGAAAACACCATTGCCGACACTGTCAACAGCGGAGTTTGAGTCGGTACTAGAAACAAACGTCACAGGCGTATTTCAAACGATTAAGGCAGCCACCGAGCATCTTACCGAAGAGAGTCGCGTGTTAATCCCTTCCGGGTCGGTTGCCAGGGAGCCAACGCCAGGGATCGGGGCCTATGGGGTCTCAAAAGCGGCTGTTGAAGGACTGGCACGAGGCCTGTCTGCGGATCTAGAATCGGTTGTTGGCGTCGTTGATCCGGGGCTTATCGCGACCGAACTCACCGGTGGGAAAGGAAGAGATCCGGAGTCTGTTGGTGAGATGTTTACCTGGGCTGCAGTAGAGTGTCCGGCAGAGACACTTGATGGGGAAATCGTAACACTGCGAGACTGGCGAACAGCAACACGGTAACCAATCGCCCCCGTCGCATTGGGGACTGTCGATAGGGAGGTATCATTGACTCTCAACGCCAATGGAAACATCAAGCTGGTTTCCGTGGGCGGCACAGACCTGATGAGCCTCCCATTGTCCAGCAACGGAAAACTCAATTTCATAGGTCGCTGCCTGATTACAGTCCGGCCAGTCACACGTTGCAATGAGTTCAGGTTGACAAGCACGAAGGATATCGCCAGTTGCCCACTCTGGGGTGGAATCGGACATAGTCATAATTGCATACAGGCCGGTGGCTATATGCATCCACCGACAGCGGTCATGTCATGATGAGGGCTCAGCCGTTGGCAGTTCAATGATGATCCGACTACCGGTTGGCGTGCGATCCTCATATCGAATGGTCCCACCGGAGCGACGCACAATCCAGTAGGTAAGCCAGAGGCCAAGCCCACTGCCGTGTGTGAGTTCTGTCGCCGCCTCAGGGTCCTCAAGCAGTTGGCGTTCCAGTTCGGGAATGCCAGGGCCATTATCGGCGATAGTAACGGTCGCCATTGCATTATTGGAGACGAGGTTGTCGTCTGTATGTCCCGGGGTCGGCACATTGGAGTGGCCGGAAAGTGACTGTGTTGAGTCGGTCGCATCATCGGCTGAAATAGAGACATGGATGTCAGGCTGCTCCTGGTTGTTATGTTCGATGGCATTTGTGACCACCTCCTTGATAGCACGGTCAATTGCATCGGCGGCCAAGACCCATGTTTGATCGGGGGCCGACAGCGCCAACTGTGCATCGGGATGTTCAGTCCGCAGTGCATCAAGGATATCCTGGGTAACAGTGACGATATCAATCGAATGGCGGTGCGTATGTGATGAGAGAAAGCGAGTAATTTCACGCCCTTCGTCGGCGGTTTTCATGAGCTTCTCGACACTCTCAAGAATCTGGTCAGCACTATCGGCCGTCGATGCGGGATCAGTTGTCGAAAGGATACGTTCGGCATGTCCACGGACGATGTTCAGTTCATTACGGAGATTATGTCGGAGAACTCGATCAAGGGTATTGACCTGTCGTTCCTGTTCTACATGGTCGGTGATATCAGCCTGAATAGCAACCAACTCTGTGACATCGCCCTCATCATCGGTAATCGGAGCAATCATCTGATGGGCATGGTAGTATTCACCGGACTTTCGCTGATCAACGATTCGCTGCTCCCATTGCTCACCGGCATTAATTGCGTCCCACATCTGATGATAGTATTCATCAGACATTTCGCCGGAGTGTAACAGTTCCCCGGGCGTTGAGCCGATAGCTTCCGACTGTGAGTAGCCGGTAATTGTCTCAAAGGCCGGGTTGGCATACATGATCTCACCGGTGCTATCAGTCAAGAAAATCGCCTGTCCAGCAGCCTCGGTGGCACGCTTGAATCGCCTAAGGTCACGCTCGTGGCGTTTACGGGCGGTAATATCAAGAAGACTCCCACGATAGCCGGTGACGGTTTCATCCTCATAGATGGCAATCACATTGTCCGATACCCAGCGTGTCTCACCATCGGCCGTGTGAACTTGATACTCAAAGTCTTCAATACTGCCACTGGACTGAAGTTGCTGCTGATACGCATCAAACCGATCGGAATCAACAAAGACATCGGCTTGAATTGAGTCTATCTGATCACGAAGCGCACCAGGGGTCTCGTACCCAAGGATATTCGCAAGTGCCGGGTTTGCAAGTTCATAGGTATCAATGTCCGGACCTGTCTTGTAGATCCCTTCGATGGCTGTTTCGAACAGTTGCCGGTAACGGCGTTCGGCATCCTGCAGTTCAACGGTCAATTCAAGCAGTCCCTCATTGGTTTCCTGAAGCTCCTCCTGAAGCGTCTCATTTTGGGACTGAAGGGTTGCATGCTCGGTTTCGATGGTGGCAATGTCGTCGGCAATAGTCGCAAGTTGTGACCGTATATCAGGGTCAAGCTCATTCTCTTCGAGCACGGCCATCAGTCGGTCGGCAGGAGAGCGTTGGAGGTCACTCATTGCTGGTCTCGGGAGCAGAAGTGCGATCAAAGGGGCGATCAGATGCGGGAGTAACCGCAAGTGTTGTAGCATCATCGTCGGACTCGCCGTATGTAGTAAGTAGCGTCTCGGCGATGACTGATGCCGGACCATTCTCAAGTACCGACCAAGTCCACGAATCGGACACCCCATCGGAGTGAAGTATCATCCGGTCAGATCGATCCCATTGCCCGGTCGAGATAAGCGGTTGAGGAGCATGACTGCCGATGACACCGCGTCGTGGGACAAAACTCGTGTTGGCGGCACTTCGAGCACGTGTTGTAATGTTGCCAACACTCCCGAAGGTAACCGTATCCTCGCTCCATGAAAAGCGAGCAAGAGCCATCACAACGCCACGGGTGGACCGACAGGCATCGTTGGCGCCACGCAGAATCGTGTCGATTGGACGATGAGCGGTTGCCAGTACATGTTCACGAGCGGCCCGTGCGGCTTCGTTAGCGGCTTTGCCATGGCCAAGTCCATCAATGGCACAGACAAGAACCGATGAGTCGCGTCGTGTGATCACGGCGGTGTCACCGTTTGGCGAACCTGGCTCAATTGGTCGGGTTGCTGCCCCCACGGAGTAGGGACACGACTGATCAACGGGGGGCTGATGTAGCCAACTGTCAGCAATATAGTGTGGCACCCCATCAACAACGGAGGCATCGAGAGCATTAACACGCCGTCCAATTTGATCAATCGGATCAAGAGCAATCACACGATGGGGCTCAGGCGCTGCCGCGACGAGGCGAAGCCCGTCAGTATCGGTGGCTAAATTGGTCACGTGTAAGGCAGCTTGAACTGGTGTTTTATCGGAAAATTGATCAATAACAGTATCGATTGTATGCCGCCGAGAGGAGGTAAAGCCAATGTCCGTTGCAAGGGCATCAACAACAGCATTGGCGGACCCAGGGGAGACGGATCGGCGGTCATGGACCTCAACACCAGCGGTATCCATTATGCTTGTATTAGGTTGCCCACTTGATGATGGTGACGGTCGTTCCTTCACCAACAGTGGTGTCAATATCCATATCGTCGACGAGTTGCTTGGTGCCAACGATCCCCCGTCCTAGTCCTTCAGAGGTGGAAAATTCACCCTGGAGGGCTCCCTCAACGTCTTCGATACCCGGGCCATCATCGATGAATGCGAGTTCAATACCGGTTTGGCCACCGTCAGTTCGGGGCTGCCATTGCATTTCGCCATCGCCCGCGTAAAGATAGACATTTCGCGATAACTCAGAAACAGCCGTGACAATGCGGGTGACATCAGTCCGGCTAAACCCTAATTCCTCAGCGACAGACCGGACTGTGCGACGAGCAGTGAGGATATCGTCTTCGGAGTCGATACGAAGGGACCCGGACTGATCAGTCATGCCTTGAAATCAGATGCCGACGAATCGCCGACATCAGTGTGTGGCTTCTGTTCGGGGTCGGCACGGGCGACCCCAAGCAGTTCTAATGCATGCTCGGTATTGCGGGCTTTCCTAACGGTCCCAAGGTCGTATCCCAACTCGGCCGCCGTGATTGCAACGGGTGGTTGAATACCGACAAGAACGGTTTTTGCCCCCATGAGATCAATCATATCAGCTGTTTCGGCGATAACGCGTGCAAAAAACGAGTCGACAGTCATGACCCCGGAGAGATCAAGAATAACGCCGGCCGGACGATGTGTAGTCATTGAATCAAGGATTGTCTCCTGTAACTGTTCAATTGTCTGATCGGTCGGGTTATCAGGGAACGTGGCAAGGAGAACATCATGAACCCACACAACAGAAGCTTGCTGGGAAGACATCAGTTAATGCTCACCCCTCGCATGCGAAAGGCTGTCTGGAGTCCGTCAATAAGAGAGGATCGTGTTTTCGCATCAAATCCGATCCCAAGTTTTACTAGCGTGCGGGCAAGGTCGGGGTTGATACCGGTTATAATGACCTCTGCTCCAAGCAGGTCAACGGCTTGGATGGTGTCAATTAGGTGTTGTGCTGTTTGGGTATCGACCGATCGAACACCGGTAATATCGATAAGCGCAATGGTGGCCTCGTGATTGACAATCTCCTCAAGTAAGGTCTCGGTAAATTGCTCGGCCTGCCGTGAACCAAGTTTGCCAACAATCGGGGAAAGCACAATTCCGTCCCAGATCTCGACCACTGGCATGGTAAATGTTGAGTCTTGCGACGATGTGACGGTGTCTTGGGCAGGTTCCTGCAATCGAGCGACGCCGGCCACCTGAGTCCCATTATCAGTTGGTGAAAACGAAAAGGTATAGACGGGATGATCGTCAGCAGTGGTAAGAGGAAGATCACGGTGAACCGTTGAATTGGTGTCCAAGGCATGCGCAAGCGCATCGCTTACTTGCGACTGATACTCCTCTGGAACCAGATCCGGAAGCGTCATGTCCGCCAGCGCAGCGGATGACTGCCCGGTGACCGCCTGGAGACGGGCATTCCAATCAAGCAGTTGCCCATCGGGAGTACAGACATACACAATCTCATCAAGCGCATCAAGTGCCTCCTGAAGCGATGGGGCGTCATTGGCCATAGGCTACTGTTTGCGGGGAGCACACTTAGCAGTTGTTGACCTCCTCCAACGGCTGAAATCGGTAGCATCTGCTTTGTACCCACTGTAAAAGACCGAGCAAGCACGAAAGCGCCAGTGACCGGCCAGGCAGGTCCGTGCATTTATGCATATATACACCAAATCAGAATGTAATGACTCATCGGACTAATGCCGTCGCCACCGGCAGTGAGGTACTTGATCAGATGCTTGGCGGCGGATTGCCGGCCAACCGGACAACGCTGGTCACCGGCGGTCCGGGAACTGGGAAATCGACATTTGGAATGCAGTTTCTGCAGGCAGGACTTGCGGCGGGGGAGACTGGACTATATATTTCAACAGAGCAGACAATAGATGAGATCCAACAATCATTTGCCGAATTTGAGTTTGATCTGTCGGCTGATGGGCTGGCGATGACCACAATTCATGCGACACCAGGACAAACAATCGAGCAAGAGGAGGCGCTGACACTCGAGACCTTTGAGGACTCAGAAAGCCCGCTTGGCGAATATGGGATTCCATTTACCGTTGAGTATATCAAAGATCACATTGACAAGTTTGCGCCTGTCGATCGCATTGTCTTTGATAGTACCTCCGGGTTAGAAGCATTAGCCGAGGAGCCAACGCGATTCCGCCGGACTATTCTTGATCTCATTCGGTTTTTCAGTGATAAGCTAGAGGCAACAACACTGCTGACCGCTGAGGAACACGGGGAAGGCGGCGTTGAAAGTGAGATTTTGCAGTTTACGACCCATGGTGTGATCCGGTTTTCATACACAACCGTCAGCAGTGATCGCCACCGGTCACTTGAGATTATGAAAATGCGGGGTGTCGATCACGATCATCGACGTGTTGAGGTTCAGTTTACAGAGCAGGGCATCCGACTGGGCCCACGACGACGCTCGCAGCCACCAGCGTTGAAAACCCATGCACACCAGCCAATCGGCATCGATGGTCTTGATAGTCTTACCGGTGGAGGACTTGTCACCGGTGCCGGGGTCTTACTTGAATACGACAGTCAGGTAAATCTGAATGCATTGCTTGGTCGGCTGTTGACATTCGGAATCGAAACCTAGCGACCAGTCCTACTGGTCCCGACAATCGAACTACGGCAGGCCCAGATCGAACGGCTGCTCCGGACATCAGAGTGTGATCTTGATGATATGCTGGCCGATGGACAGTTGATCGTCATCGATCTGATCGGCACATGGGATGAGTCACAGCCAAATGTCTATGGAAATCTTAGTGACGTTGATGGGTATACCTCATTGCTACGCAGGGTGGCTGAGGACCACGATCAAGACAACTTACTTGGATTGATTAATGCGAATGCATTGATCCACTCGTTTGGGTCAGATGGTGCCCGTCGCATCCGATATTTTACCGAATCACAGGTAATCGACGAACAGGATATGGTGATTCATGTGATGAATCCGGATGTGTTGGAGAAGACAAGTTCAGCATTTTATCGAGACACAGCCGAACAGGTCCTTCGGACATGGACCAATGAGGAAGGCTTGCAGTATCTCACGTTGGAGAAATCACCCTGTGGCTTTGTTGGGTCAACATCACTGGTCGAGTATACCACAACCCCACCATATCTGCGCGTACAGGCACCGCCGCAGACACGGACAAATCCGTATGCAGAGCAGGAGTGAGTAGCAAAAATGAACGAGGAGGTAGCGTCGGTTGACGCGACGGACACACGCGGCCAATTACTTTATGTGGGGAGCGATGCCGCGGTGATCAAAGCGGCGCTTGCTGGAACGTATGAAATTGTGACTGCGACAACACAGTCGGTGGCCCAGCAACACCTCTCTGAGAGTGACTATCTGTTGCTTGGCGATCTACCGGCACGCGATCAGGTCGCACTGCTTGAGTTTGCTGTCACGGAGTATCCAACCGTTCCGGTGCTGCTCTTTGTTAGCGAGATAAATCCAGAGGTTATACAGACAGCCGTTCGAACGGGCTGTCAGGATATCATCTATCGGGATACCCTCCTCTCAGAGCCTGCACAGTCAGAACAGACACGTCTCCATGATCGACTTGTCGCTCAGACGGTGAAGACGGAAACAAATGTTGCAGATACTGTGCTTGAGGCCTCTCGAATATTGATGAGCGCTGCTCATGATGAGGTTGACACCAAAATCGAGTGGGGACTACGATCAATCGGTCACCAACTGGGAGCTGATCGGTGTGCAATATATGAGTATGCGGATGACCATTTCAGGCAGACACATGAATGGCATCCCGCGGACGCTCCACTTACGGACACCACAGAGCGTTTCAAAGCAACACAGTTCCCGGGCTATCAGACACATCTCAGTCAGTTCGAACTCTATGCAGTCCCGACAGCGAATGATGAGCAGACGGACGATGAGCTCCCAACGGAGGTGTTCAAAACGAGCAACCGTACCTCCTCGGAGGACCAGCCAACGGAGTATCTTGAAACACGGGAGACCCAAGCGCTGCTGGCAATACCAATCGTGATTGACTGGGAGCTTGACGCGGTGCTGCTGATTGAGGATACCTCACCTCGGAGTTGGTCACGTGATATACGGCGCCGACTTCGGACATTTGGTGAGCTCATCGGGCAGACATTGCGACGAGACCGAGAACATCAGGCGCTACAGCGGCAAAATGAGCGTCTTGAACGGTTTGCGTCGGTGATTAGCCATGATCTGCAAAATCCATTGAATGTCATCACAGGTTACACGGACCTGATCAAGACAACTGGAAATCCGGAGCATATCGAGGAGATTCAGGCGGCCGCAGAGCGCATGGAGGCCATGCTTAAGGAATTATTAGCGCTGGCTCGTGGGGGCGATGATCTTGGTGAAATTGAGGACGTTGACCTGGTGGAGATAGTCAACAACGCATGGGGTGCTGTCGAGACACACGACGCAACACTTTGTCTCGACAACTTGGGGACAGTCAAAGCCGATCCAACCCGACTCCAGCAGGTGTTTGAGAATCTCTTTCGGAACGCAATTGAGCACGCTGGTGAGACAGTCACTGTCTGGGTTGAGGCAACCGAGCAGGGGTTTGCTATTGAGGATAACGGGCCGGGGATTGCACAGTCTAAACACGGACAAATATTTGAGAAGGGATATACAGACAGCAGTGGCACCGGCCTTGGATTATCGATTGTCAAGGCCGTGGTCGAAGCCCACGGCTGGGAGATCGCGGTGACCGAAGGTAAGCAAGGCGGAGCTCGGTTTGAGGTTACCGTCCCAGATGGGGATCCAACGGCTATGGCCCGACTGGATTAAATTGTAAGGACGGACCCGACGCCAACAGACTCAAACGCATCTGGAAATCGTTCCGCAAAGATGCGTTCCGCATCAGCCCCGGTGCAGTGGGTACCACCAAACAGTTCAAGTTGGCCATCTAAGTCGTCAGCAATAGCGTGAATGGTCGGCTCATCAAAGGCAATAAGATGTGTACCGCCGATAACAGCCCGGACATCGGCATCAAACGTTGATTCGGCGTAATCAATTGTATTTTCTAAGCCGGCATGGCCACAGCCTAAGACAAGCGCCAGACCGGTATCAATCTCAACCGCTAGCGCCTGGTCATCGTATACAGCATCCTCAACACGCTCGCCGTCGGTTTCGATAGTCCCGATTGCTGCATCCGGGTGCGGACGGGGAATCTCACCAAGGGCATAAATGCCATCTGAAACCTCAATAGGGTCGGTGTGTTCGACGATCGTTGCCTGGTCGGCGATAGCCTCACGCGTATACGGCAGTCCGATATGGCGGGTATCGCCATCATGGTCAAGATATCGTGGATCCCAGACGGACGGGTGACAGTAGATTGTTGGGCTATCAAGCTGTCCAAGAGCGGCCTCAAGTCCGCCGGTATGATCGTAATGAGAGTGGCTGAGCACAATCGTCTCAAAGTCAAATGAGAGACCCATGCGCGCGGCATTATCAGGGACAACTCCGGTCTGGCCGGTATCAAACAGGACATCATCAACGGCCGCTGCAAACCCCCATTCACCGCGGAGACCCTTCGGGGCTAATTCCGCGACACGGTTGTCAGCAAGGATTGATATCTTGGTCATGATTTCCAATACCGATGAAGAGGATTTAGTCGTTGTGCTGGCGGTGAGAGATAATGTGGCTAATATGGATTAACAAAGCAGACAATTTGGATATTAATTAGAAACGGTTTTGTATTACACGATCAATATTATGTCCCTGTATGCGTCAGTTCAAGGACAGCCGAGTCAGTTGCTACCAAGCACAAGCGCGGTCAACTATTACCGGGGGGGTCAACCGATGAT
>JBEQBL010000007.1:0-19187 GCA_041639835.1 Salinarchaeum sp. | reverse complement strand
GTTTCGCCAAGTCCGTGAGGAGTTTGAACGCGGTAACCACGATATCGGTGGTGATCGCATCATTGCCGTTGTTGATGATGTCCGTGCGGTGACTGAGCGTGAAATGACTATTCGTGACCAGCGTCGAACTGGCAATCTCACGACTTCAACAGGAACGTTACGACATGAGTTCACCTGGACGGCCTTTGCGGCGACCCCGGATGGCCGTATTGAAGTGGGCGACGTTTTCAGTGCCACCGGATACAATTGGATCGGTACTCTTGGTCCCGATCAACAACTTGTCATTGAGGGGCCGGATGAGTATCTCATCGCAAGCACAACTCATCCAGCAACCGATGGACGGATTGTCTGGAATGGCCCAACAACCTTTACCGACGAGGACATCCAGATTACGTTTGAGCGATCAGCACTCCAGCCCGTCGTCAACGTCAATCCGTGGATCGCGTTAGCGGCCCTGCTCGTTGTTGGACTCGCTCTTTCGGTGCTGTGGCGACGCTCGACTGATGGGACTGACGAGGATTCCTCGCCTCCAGCGCCGCCGGCTACTACTGAGAAAGCGGCTGAGGCTTCTCCTGAGGATACTACAGATCCGGACCCTGTTGATCCGGAACTTCTCAGCGACGAGGAACGCGTTGAACGGCTGCTCAAGAATAATGGTGGCCGTATGAAGCAGTCAACGATCGTTGAGGAGACTGGCTGGTCAAGTGCGAAAGTCTCACAGGTTCTATCAAAAATGGATGATGAAGAGCAGGTTGATAAGCTCCGTATTGGCCGTGAAAACTTGATTACTCTTCCAGAAGAGAACGTCACCGATATCGAATAGTTCTCCCCGTCTATCACGCCGTCTTAGATGTGTGATTCATCGGCGAACTGTGAACCGCCTTGGAGTTGAGCCCCGAGACACGCGTCTTGTTTCCCCCCATGGGCTGGTCTTCGTCACCTACTTACCGGGCACGTGCGTATGTGAATTAACGTCAATGGAGTTTTTGGAGCGGCGGCGATCGCTTGTCGAAACCCGCATTGAGGAACTCGTCACAAGCGCGGAGGGGGAAGCGCTTGCCGAAGAGATGGGCCAAATCACCCTTTCCGGTGGAAAACGTGTCCGCCCATTATTGACTGTGCTGGTTTGTGAAGCCGCCGGTGGCGCCCCGGAGGACGCTCTTGACTTTGCGGCCGGAATTGAACTCGTCCACAGCGCCTCCCTGGTGGTCGATGATATTATTGATCGCTCACCGCTTCGCCGTGGTGTTGATAGTGCTTGGACAGCGTTTGGTCATGGACGAGCCATCGTTGCAAGCGACGGACTCATCGGCGAGGCCTTTGCCTTGTTCTCCACGGATCCACGCGCCATGGAAGCTGTCTCTACTGCTATGATTGCTCTTGGTGAAGGAGAAGCCTCTGAGCTGGCCGCCCAGCCAACAACCCACTCGGAGTATCGGACATTAGCTCGGCGTAAAACAGGGGCCTTGTTCCGTGCTGCGGCCGAACTTGGGGCGATTGCTGCGGATGCTGATCCCGAGACTACGGAGACATTTGGTGAGTATGCTGAACGACTTGGAATTGCCTTTCAGATCCGTGATGACGTGCTTGATGCCACCGCTGATGCCGAGACGATTGGCAAGCCAGCTGAGCACGATGCTGCCGTTGATCGACCGTCAATTGTCCGGGTGACTGATCAATCTGCTACGGAGGCCACCGCCCAGGCCGAGGCCGAGGCAACGCGAGCCCTTGATGCGCTTGCCCGGATCGATACCCGCGATGAGCAGGCTGTCGAATATCTCCAGGAACTCGCCGGATTTGTTGTTACTCGCGATCGATAGCCGTTGTCCTGTCGGCTCTTTTATGACACCTGCCGCCGGGAAACTGTACTTTAATTGCCCTCCCGCCAAATCTGCTGATATGAACGAACTAGCCGGGCAATCGGTCGTTATTGTCGGCTCCGGCGTTGGCGGACTATCAACAGCCTGTTATCTCGCCAGCGAAGGAGCCGATGTGACCGTGCTTGAGCGTAATGAGCAACTTGGCGGCCGGATGAGCCGGCTTTACCGTGATGGCTTTACCTTCGATATGGGCCCATCGTGGTATCTTATGCCGGATGTCTTTGAGCGGTTTTTCAATCATTTTGACCGTTCACCCGAGGAGTTTTATGAACTCACCCATCTTGATCCGCATTATACCGTGTACTTTGAGGATGGGGATCGGATCGAAATCACCCCTGACTTAGATAAGACACGGGGTCTTTTCGAAGCCTATGAGGATGGTGCCGGCGAGGCCCTTGCAGCCTATCTTGAGGAGTCAGCACACACCTATGATATCGGCATGGAGGAGTTTGTCTACACTGACCGGTCGCGACTTCGTGACTGGATTGACCCGGCTCTTATCCGTGCCCGTGATCTGACCCTCCGTGGTTCAATGCAGGAACACGTCGAGTCGTACTTTGACCACCCAAAGCTTCAGCAACTCATGCAGTATACGTTGATCTTCCTTGGGGGGTCACCGACGAATACCCCGGCATTGTACAATCTCATGAGCCATGTTGATTTTAACCTCGGCGTATGGTATCCCGAGGGCGGTATCGGGACCGTTGTTGATGCTCTTGTCACGCTTGGTCATGAGCTTGGTGTCGATTATCGCGTCAATTGTGAAGTAACCGAGATTCGAGGACAGCGTGGCGGCTTCTTACTGGATGTTCGTCGCCCTGATCATAACGGCCCCTCCGCAATTACGGATGCCCCATCAGATGCTCCTCCACAAATTAGTCTTCCTGCCGATGGCCCGCCAACAAGCACCCCCGTGACAACCATGCCAATGGCTGATGGCGGTGCTGAACATGCCGGTGTTACAGCTGATCTTGTTGTTGGCAACGCCAATCTCGCGCATATCGATCAGGATCTTCTGCCCCCCGAAAAGCGTGCCTATGGCGCTGATTACTGGGAGAGTCGTACTTATGCGCCATCAGCCTATATGCTCTATCTTGGCGTTGAGGGTGAACTACCGGACATTGATCATCATACACTTTTGCTGCCGGCGGATTGGAATGACCACTTTGATGCAATCTTCGAATCCCCGGCCTGGCCCGATGACCCCTCTCTCTATCTCTGTGTTCCCTCCAAGACTGATCCCTCCGTCGCTCCGGATGGCCACCATGCTGTTGTTGTCCTCGTTCCGGTTGCCCCGGGGTTGTCAGACAGCGCGGCCGAACGCAATGCGTTCCGGGACCAGATCCTTGAGGGCATTACCGCATACACCGACGTTGACTTTCGCGATCGGATTGTCACCGAGGAGTCATTCTCCGTGTCCGGATTTACCGAGCGATATCACAGCTATGCCGGCAGTGCCCTTGGGATGGCTCATACGCTTATGCAGACGGCTGTGTTCCGTCCGAGCCACCGGTACCCCGGGGTTGACGGCCTGTATGCTGTTGGCGCTTCGACAAACCCCGGGATCGGGGTTCCAATGGGGCTTATCAGCGGCGAAATCGTTGCCGATAAGATGCTCAACGACGCGGCCTAAATCAACCGATGGAGCGGGCGACGTACCTCATTAAACTTTCACGGCCTCGCTTTTGGTTTTATCTTGCCGGCCCGATTATCGTCGCCGTTGCCTATGCGGCTGATGGGCCGTTTGAGCTCATTACCGTCCCAACAGTTGCGATGTTCGTGTACTTTCTTGGTCCGGCTAACATCTATCTGTACGGTATCAATGATCTCTTTGATGCTGACATTGACACTGAGAATCCAAAAAAGTCAGAGAAGGAAGTGCGTTACACTGGCCAAGGCTATGTCCCAATTATCGTCCTTGGCAGCGGACTGCTGCTGTTTGTGCTGTTCCCGCTGATTGATCGAGCTGCGTGGCCATGGCTGCTGTTGTATGCGGTGCTTGCCACCGAATATAGTGCCCCCCCGTTCCGATTCAAGACTACCCCGTTTCTGGATTCGATTTCGAATGGTCTCTACATTGTCCCGGGGATTGCTGCGTATGTTACCGTTGCCGGCAGTCAGCCGCCGGTGGCGACCATTGTTGGTGCGTGGCTGTGGGCGATGGCAATGCACACCTTCTCGGCAATTCCGGACATTGCCCCCGACCGTCGGGCCGGTATCACCACTACCGCAACGGTCCTTGGGAAGACATGGACCTTTCTGTACTGTATTGCCATTTGGGCAGTTGCAGCAGCGGCCTTTGCGATCGTTGACCTTCGAGCCGGCGTTGTGATTGCATTATACTCAATGCTGGCTGCCGGTATCCTGTATTCGGATATCGATGTCGACCGTGCTTACTGGTGGTATCCGTATATTAATACTGCTGTTGGGACCGTTCTCACCCTGTGGGCGCTTGTCCACACTATCCCTCCATCGCTCGTGCTTCCGCCCTTTGTGATTTAATTGCCGGGCAACTGGTGCATCGAACGTTTGATATCCGTCGTTCTCACACCATCTACTAGATGAATCGCCGTCGGCTTGAACGCCGGTTGGAGGCTCTGATTCGGACTCACCGAACTACGATTGCAATTACGTTCCCACTTGTCGGCGTCGCTTTGCTTATCGCCGGTAGTGAGACTCTGCTTCCAGCATGGCTGGCACTTAATCCATATCTTATTCTCTTCGGAGCGCTGGTCATGGCTTCGCCCCTTATTGTTGGTATTCTTCCGCTCATTGATCGTCGTGCTGCCCTTGGCCTTGCCGGACTCGCGTTTTTCGCCTGGAGTATTGAACTCACAGGGGTCAATACGGGATTTCCGTATGGCGATTTTGCCTACCAGATCCATCTTGGACCGATGATTTTAGAGGATGTGCCTCTTGCGCTGCCAGTGTTTTATTTTCCAATTCTTGTTGATGGGTACCTGCTTGCATTACTGGCGCTTGGCCACCGTGCTCACCGCCTTCCACTGCGATATCCGGCGGTATTACTGTTTGTGATTGGGCTTGACCTTGTCCTTGACCCGGGGGCGGTTGCGTTGGGATTCTGGGCCTGGGACACTCCAGGGGCCTACTATGGGGTGCCGGCGACGAACTTCCTTGGATGGTTTCTTTCAGGCTCGGTTGCTGTTGCCTTACTACACACTGCCTTTGATCATGAGGCCATTGTGACCCGCCTCGAGGAATGTGAGTTTTTACTTGATGATCTAATCAACTTCCTCCTGTTCTGGGGGCTCATCAACCTCTATTTTGGGCAACTGCTCCCCGCGTTACTTGCTGCTGGCGTTCTTTTCGGGCTCTTCCGGGTTGACTGGTTTGACTTTGCTGGCGTTAATCAAGCTCGTCAGTCCGCAGATTAATCTCTCTCGTTCTGAGCACAAGAGGTGTCACCGTGATTTCCCTATGCCGGGATTCTCCACTGTCTAGCTTTGGTACTATCAGTCACCACTGGCAGTTCTCATTGTGTTCTGTACAGGTGGGACACGACGACCTCCCCGGAGTGAGTTTACAGGCTGTCGAGGCGAATGCCTCGGGGCTTGACCCCGAGGCGGTTCACCGTCTGTGATTATCGCTTATCGAATTGGGAGTGTATCCCCTGGTTCCGGCGGTGGTGTCGGTGAATCCGGAAGCGTTAGATCACTCACCGACCGGAACACAGTCTCCGGGTCCTTTGAGAACTGCCACCGATATCCGGTCCGGGCGAATAGTGAGAGTTTTCGTAGTGTTGAGAGGCTTGGCTCGTTATTTAACACATCACAGTTGACTGCCCGGATCTGGCTGTGGTAATCCGCATATAGCACCGACGCCAACAGTACCGGGAACTGACAGTCTTCGGGAAGATGCTTGATACCGGCGATTCCCTCTCGGTACAGCCGTTCCGTTCGCTGAAGCTCATCTCGAATAGCTGCCGCAAATCCTGGCGTAAATTCGAGCCGTTCAATCTGTTCGGCATCGATCCCGTGTCGATTCAGTGTCTCCTGTGGCAGATAGATCCGGTCCCGATCGATGATATCCTCACGGACATCCCGCAGGAAATTCGACATTTGGAAGGCCTCCCCCAGCGCCCGAGCATGTGGAAGGGCTTGGCCGCGGTCTTCCGGTTCCATGATTGCTGTCATCATGACTCCGACGGCCGCTGCGGACCCGCGCATGTATGTCCGCAGCTCGTCGAAGGTTTCATACCGGTGTTTGTCGATATCGGTCTGCATCGCGTCGATAAAGACATCGATCTCCTGATCGGGGATATCATACTCCCGTTTTACTTCTAAAAAGGCCTCAAGTTCCGGGCGCTGGGGCTCTGTTTCCCCCAGCGCCTGCTGTCGGAGGTCTTCAAGCCGTCGTTCTTGCTCGTCGGGACTGAGTCGCCGTGCCTGATCGCCGTCGACCACCTCATCGGCGATCCTAAAGAAGGCATAGAGGACATACGTCGGATGTCGCACCCGGGTTGGGAGCAACCGGGTGGCGAAGTAGAAAGTCCGCCCTGTATCCCGTTGAATCTCCTTACATTGCCGGACGAGTTCATCACTAGGCATGGATTAACTAATCGAGCGCGATGTTCGGCAGCACACCGTTCTATCGTTAATCCGATGGGGATAAAACGATTAGGGTTTTCGGCGGAGCGACCGGCCGCCGGCGGGCATCTTAGACGAACGTATCAGTGCCATGGTACCATGATACACCATGATATGGGGCCTGTCGTGCCGAGTTATTGTCACTCCGGAATTCGCCATGGCAACAGGCCCTGTACCCGATCCATCCAGCTTACCACCACGACATGTGGCAGAGTCAACACAGCGATCAATACCAGATACAGCGCGACAAGTGCTACAAGGGTATCTACTGATCCAGGAGTCAGGACATACAACCCGCCTAATAAGAGCACGGAGACGATGGTCAATGGCGCCGCGTCCCGAGCAAACCGTGCGGCGGCAGTACCTGGATGTCCTGCTCGGAGGGCGGTCCGCGCGCGCTCATCAAGCGCAACGAGCCGTACAACGTGCCGTAGCGCATGCCAGAAACAAAAATAAATTCCGATCGCAAGAATCGGTGGGACTGTCAGGAAAAAGGCCACCAGTAGTGCGGTCTCTCCAGCATCGACAAACCACGGACGGAGCGTTTGCTGCTTGTATGCCTGGATACCGCCAAGTGCAAGCGTCCCGACAATGAGACTGCCAACTATCGCCGCAACTGCCAACCGTGTGTTAGGCTGGAAAATGACAGCTAATGAGGCTGTGGCTGACTGGCTATATAATCCGATTAGTTCCTCAGCAACCAGTCGGTACTGGTCCGGAAACGCGATCAAGGGGACGACCATCGGCAACGCGCCCCGAACGGCGATCGTTAATATGCGTATTAGCCCCCCATTAAGATGCTCCGCATCAGCCAGCTCAACAAGCGGATACAACTCACCCTGGCCCCAGTGAAACCAAGTAATCAGAATAAACAGGACAAACGCTGCAACCGGAAGTACAAACCACATGACCGTGTATACCCCACCTAAGACCGCATACAGCAGCACGATTGTCACGATCCACCGCCGTGACAGTGATGCTTCATAGAGCCGGGGTAACGCTAAGTGGTCAACAGCTCCATGCGGTAGCCCAAGGACAAGGACGCTTGCGACAAGTGGAATCCACTGGTATCGAAGCGGCACTGATGCCCCCGCCAGAAAGCCAACAGTGACGACCCCGATAACCGCCCATGCTGGAAGAAATGCTACTTCGGTTAGTGGCCCCCGTACGCGATCGTCCATGAGCCGGCTCGTTCCAATCGCCATGCGTGGGCGTTTGATTGCACCCTTCTTGAGGTTGCGATTTCACTTCTGGCTTGCTGTGCCTCGGTATCAGGCCGCTGGCTGGTACTATCTGGCCGATGAGGATCGTTGTGGGGCCCGTGACTCAGCGACAGCAAAGGCAAGTGTACTTGCCATCCCAAGTAAGAACCCGCCGGTAAGAGCCCCAGCAAGGTATGACAACGTTGCCTCCTCTAGTAAAAACGCACTCAGCCCGTGCAGCACAATGGCCATTGCAATCACATAGAAGGGGGCATTGAGATATCGCCATTCGAGTTGCTCTGCGAGATACTCATCGGTAATCTGTCCCAAACTCGTTGTAATGCCGGCGGCAGCAAACCACTGGACGGCTCCATACACCAATGCTGCGGCAATCTCAATGACACCAAGTGGCTCGCTGACCTGTGTTCGGGCCAGTTCAAGCTGTTCCACACCGCTGATGCCACCGATAAGTAGCAATGCTGTGGCAACAAGATAGGTCACGATGGTGACTCGCCCGGCATACAGGCCCTGTCGAAGCTGATTCGCTGTCTCATCGATCACTTCCCCAATGCCAAAGCCTCGAGCCAGCAGATAGAGTCCAAGCAGTCCCGACGTTACACCAAAGACGACGCCAGGGAGATCAAAGTAACTTGCCAGTACCGCGAGTGGATAAACGAGCATCAAAATCCCAAGCGGAATTAAGATTGTTCCCCGTGTCTCGGGATCGTCGATGACCTGTTTGACTGTATAGTAGACTGACTCAAGATCCTGTACTTGCCGGACGACAACCCGACGAACCCCATCAACGGGCATTCGAGATCGAATGACCGGTAACACGCTTTCATCCTGGGCGCCATCGGTAACAACCAGTGCCCGAACCTCCTCACTGGTCTCTAACTCAGCCAGAATTTCATCCACTTCTTCCCCAACCTGTCGATCTGCGGTGACATCACTCCCTGGCCCGCCGGTAACGGCTGCAACCGTTGTCTGTTCGTCATCGATTGCATCCTCAATCTGGAGTCCTTTAAACAGCACATTGACATCCGAATCTTCCGGATCAGCCGTCGCTAACTTGACGGCTGCGCTCCGAAGACGAGTTTGCCCGATGACAGGTGTCTCAACATCGGTTTTGCGCCCGAGGTCATCGTCACGGTCCACACACAGGACCAACAGCATCATATTGGTATAGACAATCAACCCATACAATTGTTCCGGCGTATCAGAGTTCGTGTGTGATGCCTGTCAACATTGTGAATACATCTTCGCGTTCTCCCTCAATTGCCACCGGAATTCCGCCTTCTAATGCCGTTGGGTACCCGCCAACAGCAAGGATATAATCACCGCTGTCCTCAATTGGGCCACCAATATGAGCGGTAACCTCGGCTGTTTGATTCAGTTCACCAAGTGGTCTGTCTCCGGTTACCTCTGTCACTGTGATCTCCTTTTCGAGGATCGTTACTATCTCTTCATCAACTGGCTCTAAATTGCTGAGAGTGGACCGGTTCTCAATTTCACTGATCACCTGCTCGGTTTCAAAATCCGCAATCGGATTAAATTCCTGCCCGATGACGCGAATCTGCGGCGTACTCAGCAATATTACCTCCGCTGCTTCAATTACCTCCCCTGTTGGTAATTCGATTGCTTTTCGATAGGTACTTTGCCAGTTGACGACCGTAATTTCCTTATCAACGGCATCCGGCTGTTGTGTCATTCGTCGGTCCTGCACCCCCACCTCCGTATATCCGGTGTCTGTAAGTGTCGCATCCGGTATCTCCGCTGGCGTTGCTTCAAATGTATCTGGAATCGTACTTTCTGAGCATCCAGCAACGCCAGCTGCCACCGCAGTTCCCATTGCTCCAAGGAGGTGTCGTCGCGTGGCTGTTCTTTTCATATACTAACCTATATTCAGACTAATGTATGTCTTCCCGTCAATTCGGATGGCTTTAGTCACTGTGTGTGCTATCTACGCGTCGATGCACGCACAGGGGTGTGAGCAGTGTGCCTGCGGTGGCAAGCTCGTTTTATTCGTGTATGGCTACTGTCAACACCGGAACTGCTTTTACTGTCCCCTCGGGGAAACGCGTAAAGACACTGATCAGGTATACGCTAATGAGCGGCCCGTCGAGTCCGATGCCGATGTTCTTGCTGAAGCACGTCGGATGAACGCCCTAGGGAGTTCAATTACCGGCGGGGAACCACAGGAGGTCCTTGACCGCACCTGTCATTATATCTCCTTGCTGAAAGACGAGTTTGGGGATGATCACCATATCCATCTTTATACTGGTATCACGGGTGACCAATCCTCTATGCGACGGCTTGCCGATGCTGGTCTTGATGAGATTCGGTTCCACCCGCCGTATGCTCTGTGGGGATCACTCCATGGCACCGACTGGGAGGATATTCTGTATACCGCCCGTGAGGAGGGCATTACGCCCGGCTTCGAGATTCCAGGTATCCGCCCTGAGAAGGAGTTTCTCACGTTTCTCGATGAGGGGGCTGCGGAATTTTGCAATATCAACGAACTCGAAATGACTGATGGCAACCACGAGCGTATGCACGATGCCGGATATGCACTTGAGGATGGCCATATGAGTGCTGTCGATAGCCCCCGTGAGGCGATTCTTGATACTATGGGCGATCATGACCGCGTGTATTTCTGTACTTCTGTGTTTAAAGATGCCGCCCAGCATCGTCGGCGACTCAAACGCACCGCCCGTAATGTTCGCCGTCCCTTTGATGAGATTACCGACGATGGGACCCTTGTCTACGGTCGCACGACTGCCGATCCCGACCGTCTTCGTGCCCTTGGGGTTCCTGATGAGTATTACACTGCTGGGGATGATCATGTTGACCTTGCGTGGTGGCTCCTTGAGGAGATGATTGAGGATAATGACCTGCACGACGGGGAGATTATTGAACAGTACCCAACTGTTGATGGCACTATTGTCGAACGTACGCCGTTAGCCTAACCGATCCGTGCTGCCCTCACCGAGAAGCATGATGTGTGTCATCGCACTCTGATGTGCAAACCTGTACATTAAAATACGAAAGAGTACATTGGTGTGTACATGCAAGATCACATCGAACAGGTTGTCGAGGGCCATGATCTTACACAGGCCGCAGCCCGCGACGTCGCAACAACGGTCTTTGAGGACGCCACAGAGGCCCAAATCGGCGCTCTGTTAGCTGCCTTGCGAGCTAAAGGTGAAACCGAATCGGAAATTGCCGGGTTCGCGGAGGGGATGCGTGCTGCTGCCCGTCGCATCGATCCGGATCGGTCTCCGCTTGTCGATACCTGTGGCACCGGTGGCGACGACTACGATACAATCAATGTGTCTACCACCAGCGCCATTGTCGCCTCCGCAGCCGGCGTGCCGATTGCCAAGCATGGTAACTATTCTGTCTCTTCTTCCTCCGGAAGTGCGGATGTGCTTGAGGAGGTCGGTGTTACCGTTGACGCCGAACCGGCAGCCGTCGAAACGGCCATCGAAGAACACGGTATTGGGTTTATGCTTGCCCCTGTTTTCCACCCGGCAATGAAGGCGGTTATCGGCCCGCGAAAGGAACTTGGGATGCGAACAATTTTCAACGTCTTGGGACCGCTGACAAACCCTGCCGGAGCGGACGCACAAGTTGTCGGCGTATATGATGAGACGCTCGTCTCAACGATCGCTCAGTCGCTTTCACAAATGGATATCGAGCGTGCTCTTGTTGTTCATGGAAGTGGTATCGATGAGATTGCCGTCCATGATACGACCACCATCGCTGAGGTTACCGGCGAGGATATTGATGAATACGCCATCACCCCCGAAGATATTGGTCTGCAGCAGTATGATATCACGGCTGTCGCCGGTGGCACACCAGCAGAAAACGCAAGTGATCTGCTTGGCATTGTTGCCGGCGATATTGAGGGTGCCAAACGTGATATTATCCTTGCGAATGCCGGTGCCGCACTCTATATCGCCGGTGAAGCAAACTCACTGGCCGATGGTGTCGAACTAGCGGCGACCACAATCGACTCTGGGGCTGCATCAAAGCGACTCTCTCAACTGCAGGGGGCGGTATGAACCAGCGTACCCGCGTGAAAATCTGCGGTCACACGTGCATGGGGGATATCGAAGCAAGTGTGGCTGCTGGTGCTGATGCTATCGGTGTTATTGCCGATGTACCGGTTGACACTCCACGGGAGGTGTCAGTCACCCATGCTCGACAACTTTTGGATGCTGTCCCCCCGTTTGTGACCGGTGTGCTTGTTACAATGCCCGAAACCCGCGGCCGCGCCCGTACCCTTATTTCGGAGGTGGCCCCGGATGCTGTCCAGATCCATACAACGCTTGCTCCATCTGAGGTGGCTGACCTTACTGATACGTTTTCACAGCCGATCCTGGCCGCCGTCGATGCCGCTGATCCAGCGGCAATGACAGAGTATGCTGCGGCTGCTGATGCGGTAATTGTCGATTCAATCGCCGAGGACGGCGGTGGCGGGACTGGACAGACTCATGATTGGACGCAGACAGCCAAGCTCATTGATACACTCGAGGTCCCTGTCTTCCTTGCCGGTGGATTAACGCCGGATAATGTCAGCGAAGCGATTGCGACTGTTGACCCATTCGGTGTTGATGTTGCAAGTGGTGTTGAGACAACCGGCGGACAGAAAGATCACACTGCTGTTGTCCAGTTCACCGCAACCGCGCAGGATCGTTACCCCGAGGTGCTCTCAGAATGACTCAACTTTCACTTTCCCGTGAACAGTTCATCGAATATGCTACCGGATCGCGACCAGCTGTTATTCGAGTTAGTTATTCTCTTGCTGCCGAGACGGAGCCGATTGCTGCCTATGCTGCATTGACCGGCCGTACGGCCACTCGTCCGGATCCGTCCGATCACGCGTTTTTACTTGAGAGTGCTGAAAAGACACCGTCAAGTGATCCGGATGGGGCCTTTCGTCCGGCCAGCGAAGCGGCCGACCGTCATGCTCGGTATTCATTTGTTGGGTATGATCCTGCGGCTGTTATTACGATTGGTCCGGAAACATCGGAGATAACCGTTCTTGGTCCGGAGCGATACGAGACGCTACTTACTCCTGGAACGGGAGATACCCTTGATCAACTTCGTGGCGTGCTTCCAGATGTCCGTCGTGCTGGCTTTGATACCGAGAGCCGGCAGCGTCTTGATGGCGGTCTCGTCGGATTTCTCAGCTATGATGCTGTATATGATCTTCATCTCCAGGAGGTTGGTCACACCCGTCCGGACTCACGGTTCCCGGATGCGGAATATCTCCTTACAACGCGGACTCTCGTCTTCGATGAAGTCGCCAATACTGTTGATCTTGTGTTCACCCCTGTGCTTGGCCCGAAGACTGATGCCGAGGCTGTCTATGACCACCTCCGTACCGAAGCCGACCGCGTTGAATCCTTACTTGACTCGGCTGCTTCCCCCGCCCCGGGCGGGTTCACCCTCACACATGAAGAGGCAGGTTCACAGTCGGCGTATGAGGCGGCTGTACAGCAGGCAAAAGAGCACGTGCTTGACGGTGACATCTACCAAGGCGTCCTCTCGCGATCGCGTGAACTCTACGGTGATCTTGATCCACTTGGCCTATACGCCGCACTCCGCGAGATCAACCCTTCTCCATATATGTATCTCCTCAATCATGACGACCTCTCTGTTGTCGGTGCTAGTCCGGAAACGCTGGTTTCCGTCCGTGGTGAGGAGGTTATGGTCAATCCGATTGCTGGCACCTGTGCCCGAGGTGCCAGCCCTGTTGAGGATCGCCGCCTTGCTGGGGAAATGCTCGCGGATGAGAAAGAGCGTGCTGAACATACTATGCTTGTTGACCTTGCCCGCAATGACGTCCGTCGGGTTGCTGTTCCCGGATCCGTCCGCGTTGATGAGTTTATGAGTGTGCTCAAATACAGCCACGTTCAACACATCGAATCGACTGTGACCGGCACACTCCGCGACGATCGGGATGCCTTTGATGCGACACGGGCTGCCTTCCCAGCTGGCACGCTCTCAGGGGCGCCAAAAATCCGCGCAATGGAAATTATCGATGACCTGGAGGAGACCCCTCGTGGCATCTACGGCGGTGGCGTCGGCTACTTCTCGTGGACGGGTGATGCTGATACCGCGATTGTTATTCGAACCGCAACTATCGAGGATGAACTATCGGAGACGACGGATGGCACTCAGCGCGTGACCGTCCGTGCCGGCGCAGGAATCGTTGCAGACAGTGATCCAACGGCCGAATATGAGGAAACAGAATCAAAGATGGATGGTGTTCTCGCCGCTATTGATCAGATCCAAACGACCGATCCACAGGAGGCGTCACGATGACCACAACTGTATCTTCCGTGGCCGATTCCGCCCTTGCGGATCTTGATGTGTTGTTCATCGATAACTTTGATTCCTTTACCTACAATCTTGTCGAGTATGTCAGCCAGTATGCATCCACGACGGTCCATCGCAATACGGCTGACATAGCGACAATCACGGCCGCTGACCCGGATGCGATTATTATCTCTCCTGGCCCGGGACATCCAAAGCACGACCGGGATGTTGGGGTTACCAATGCCGTTGTCAAGCAACTCTCCCCGACGGTACCAACCCTTGGCGTTTGCCTTGGTCTTGAAGCAGCTGTGTATGCTTATGGAGGGACTGTGGGCCGTGCCCCACACCCTGTACACGGCAAAGTCTCCACCATCACGCATGACGAACAGGGACTCTTTGCCGATCTCCAGCAGGGCTTTACTGCCGGTCGATATCACTCCCTGATTGCAACGGAGATCCCTGATTGCTTTGCGATCACGGCCCGCACCGACGATGAGCAACAATTAGTCATGGGTATCCGGCACCGTGAGTATCCACTCTCATGTGTGCAGTTCCATCCCGAAAGTGTCCTCACCGGGGTTGGCCATGATCTCATTGAGAATTTCCTGCGGATCGCTGCTACCCACTCGGTGTAACTCTGCTGTTGGCGCGTTAGGCTAGCATATTCAACGCCTGTCTCCTTGTTTTCTCTCCTGGCTTCAGTTTCACTCCGGACAAGTAGCAATTAAGAGGGTGCCCCTATAACCGTAGAAGCGTCGACAGTCTTCGGGGGAGGCGGTGCCGGAGTTGCTAGTAGTTACTCCGGCCCGGTCCCTCGAACACCGACCTGATATACCGACCTCATATCGACAATGATCTGTACATACACAGCCGACGATATTGAATCGCCCGTCACGGAGGGGTCCCAATGAGTTCCGAGGACCTGTCTGCTGATGAACTGACACTGCCAATCAAGCGCCACGATGACCCCGACGCGTCCGTTACCGACCGGATGACGGATAATGCCGTTCAAAACATCATGCCCGCTCGGTACCTCCGCAAGGATGTTGACGGCAACATCGTTGAGGATGTCTCCGAGGTCTTCGAACGTGTCGCGAAGAATGTTGCCCTCGCAGAGGCCATATACGCTGCCGAGCAGGCCGACACGACAATTACCGTTACGCCTGAGCAAATCAAACACACACATAGCCGCCGTGGCGAAATTGCGGGGCAGGTCTTTGGCTATGACGCCTCCGAATTCGCCGACTTGGATGCCTTTCCGGATGATCTTGAGACAGCCCGTCCACACTTGCTCCGCGATGAGGTCCAACTCACCGAGGACAACGTCCGGTACTTTGCATACGATACCGTTGTTCCGGAGCTTCCTGATGCAATCCGCTCGACGGTCACACACTGGAAAGGTGAGTTCCAGGAGTTGATGGAACGGTTAGCCTGGATGCCAAACAGCCCGACAATCATGAATGCCGGCAATGAACTCCAGCAGTTGTCGGCCTGTTTCGTTGATAGTCCAACCGACGACAACGTCGACATCCACGAGACGATTACCGAAGCTAGCCAGATTTTCAAAACTGGTGGCGGCGTTGGCTATGACTGGTCAAAGCTTCGCCCATACGGTGATGCTGTCGGATCAACGGGTGGGATTGCCTCTGGGCCACTGACATTCATGCAGACGGCCGATCAGATGTGCGAAACAATCGCCCAGGGCGGTGTTCGTCGTGGGGCTCAGATGGCCAACATGCATGTCACCCATCCGGATGTGATTGAGTTTATTCATGCCAAACGTAAGGCCGTCTCCCTGGCACGGACGCTCAAACTCAATGATCCGGACGATTTCACACACACAAAATTCAGCGAGGCACTTGAGGAAGCTCGTGAGCTTATCGATGATGAGGGCCGTGTTCCCGAGCATCTCCGTAATGCCGTTGAGGGACACCTATCGAATTTCAATATCTCGGTGACGGTCACCGACGAGTTCCTTGCGGCCAAGGACAACGGGGACACGATCACGATGATCAACCCCCGAACCGCGGAGCCACATATTGCGACTCAGAAGACAAAGGAGATGTACAGTCGGTACGGCCTCGGTGACCAGGTTGAGGTCGGCAAGGCACTAGAGATTGATGCTCGCACCCTTTGGGAACGAATTTGCGAGGGCGCTCATGAGAATGGCGAACCGGGGGTCATCCATATTAGCGAGGTCAACCGACAACACTCCTTCCCGGCTGATCCTGATGCGGCACTTGGCTCTGCGGAATACAACCGGAAGGAGTTCATTACGGCAACCAATCCCTGTGGCGAGGAACCGTTGATGGAATATGATGCCTGTAATCTTGGGCATATCAACCTCTCGACTCTCGCCGCTACGAACGCCCCTGACTGGCGGGCTTTTAGTGACACGGCCGATGCTGATGCACTTGATGCCCGGGTTGAGGCGTTCCTTGAGAAGGCGATTGATTGGGACCGCCTCAACCGCCGTATCGAAACCGGCACTCGCTTCTTGGATAATGTCGTTACAATGTCGGATTTCCCCATTGAGCAGATTGACGAAACTGTCGGGGCCACCCGCAAGGTCGGACTGGGGATCATGGGCTTAGCCCAGCTATACATCCAACTTGGCGTCCAATATGGCTCTGAGGTCGGCAACGAAGTTGCTCGCCAGTTGATGACGCATATCAATCACGAGTCAAAGCGGGTCAGTCGTGACCTTGCCGAGGAACGAGGGACGTTTGACTGGTGGGACGATAGCAAATTCGCCGACCCGACGGCCTACCCTGACTGGTTCGAGCGTCATGTTGGTGCCGATCCTGAGGACTGGGCGGATGGATATCCGATGCGGAACTACAACACGACGACCATTGCGCCGACGGGCACAACCTCAATGCTGGCCAACACGAGTGGCGGCTGTGAGCCGATTTACGATGTCGCCTTCTTCAAGAACGTTTCCGACGACGTGCAGGGCGATGAGATGCTCGTCGAGTTTGACGATTACTTCCTTCGGGCGCTTGAGGCCAACGATATTGACGTTGAGGCTGTTCAACAGGAAGCTGTTGAACTGATGAGTAACAACGAGTGGGTCGGTGTTGAGTCACTTGACTCGGTGCCCGAGGAGATTGCTGAGTTGTTTGTTACAACGCAGGATCTCTCGGCCATTGAACACGCTTCAATTCAGTGTGCTCTTCAGCAGGGCGTTGATGCTGCGATTAGCAAGACGGTTAATGCCCCTAACGATGCCACGCTTGCGGACACGAAAGAAGCGTTTGATTATGTCCTAAGAAACGGTGGGAAGGGAGTCACCTACTACCGCGACGGGACCCGCGCCAAGCAAGTCAAGACAACTCGTGCGCAGAATCAGGAGTTTGCGGACGAGGCCGAGGCTGCTGAAACAATTGCCGAGCAGATTGACGCCACATTCGGTGGTCTTGCGACGTTCCTCAACCGCGAGGAAGTCAAGGCTGTCCTTGATGAAGACCTTGCGGAACTTCGCCAACTGCAGACCGAAGCCACAGCCGTCGCACGTGGCGACCTCCCTGAGGACGCCGTCTGTGAAATCAACGAGGAGGGCTACGTCGAGGTCCGCTCACGCCCTGACGTGCTTCATGGTGTCACCCAGCGGATCGATACCGGCTATGGCAAACTATATGTCAATATCAACGAGGATGACCAAGGCCGACCCTTCGAGTTGTTCGCAAACATTGGCAACTCGGGTGGCTTTACAGCCTCGTTTACCGAGTCACTCGCAAAGACCATCTCTACGGCGCTTCGATCCGGGATTGATCCCGAAGAAATCGCTGATGAACTTCAGGGTATTCGTTCCCCGAAGGTTGCCTGGGACAAGGGCGAACAGATTCAGTCCATCCCCGACGCTATTGGAACGGCGATGCGGCGCTATCTTGATGGCGAAATTGACAAGGGATACCCACAACAGCGTAATCTCACCGAGTTACAGGATGCAGGCGCTGATGCTGAGGGTGCTCCGTCACAGGCTGATGTTGAACACCAGACCGATGGCGGCGCCGCCACCCAGCATCCATCCACCGATACTGATACCGACGAGGTCATTTCCGCGGGTGAAAGTCCTGAATGCCCCGAATGCGGTTCGATGGCACTGTACTATTCCGAAGGCTGCAAGACCTGCGAAGCCTGTGGCTGGTCGGAGTGCTAACGCCCCGGTAGTCTGACTCTGTCGGCCATTATCTATATGTGATCGTTTTTTGCGGCTGACCGTATAACCTAAGAGCACTTATTCCACCCTGTGCTATGTCCCCTTACAATGGATCGGGTCCCGTCTGAGCATGATGTGATTGACTCATACGCCGGCGAAATCGTCCCTCATGGCCCTCGCCGTCGGTTGGCCGTCGCTGTCCCATCCTCGGTCCCGTTGCCAACCGGCGACGTTATTCGACTCCGCCTTCCGTCTGACACAACGACATACTTTGCTCGTCCGGAGGCGTTTGCTGATACCGATCGTCGCCGTCTCAGTGGAGCCTTTCACACACCGGATGCAGCCCGTACCCCGGGCACAGCCGACAACTGTCTTCGTGCGTGGCTTGCCAATACCGATCTTGGGATTGGTCGAACCATTTACATTGACGTCATCGAACCGGGGTTTAAATATGGTCTTCGCGGACCGGGAGATCGGCTCCTGTACACGCTACCTAATCAGTCAAACTCTGGACTTAACGACATTGCAACTCGGCTCCAGCAACAGTCCTCTGATCAGTGACTCGCCGCAAGGACACGTTGGGTACGAGCTGGTAGCGTTTTTCAGTATCAAAGGCTCACAACGTTCACCTCCGCGGTACTTGACTAACGTTACAGCGGTAGCGAGGCGAAAGTCCACCCTTTCAGGGGGGGGGGGTGGATGGAGCCGACATGATATGCCACAAACCACGTGACATAGGCTGGTTGTAATCCTATCATTTATTCTATTGGAGAGGCTATAACGCGGTAGACGTGCGGCATGCTGCTGTGGGGAACGTGCTCATGCTCAAGACGGCAACGAGTGCGTCACAACACACTGCACACAACTCATACACCTTCGCAGCCCAACCAGCAGCGGTTGGCATGTCACCAGATAGGACTCCCCTTTTGTGGCTGCAACGGGGAGGTGGGCCGATGGCCCGGCCTGCTGCTCACGGTGCTGGACGCCCGTGAGTGCCACTCTTGTC